>NZ_JBFUGE010000034.1:0-24891 GCF_056403075.1 Ideonella sp. P3_A4
CATCAAGGCTGTGCTGCGACGCGGCCATGTGGTGTACGCCGCCGCGGCGACGAGCCCTTCGCTGCGCTTCGGTGGCTGGACCTTCGACCGACTGCGCCAACTGCTGCAGGCGCCCGACGGCACGATCGTCGCGCTGTCGAGCTCCGAATACCGGCTGCTGTCGGCCTTCGTTGATCACCCCGGCCAGGTGCTCGGTCGCGACCGGCTGCTGGAGTTGTCGCGCACGCCGGGCGCGGCGGCCAACGACCGCGCCATCGACCTGGCCGTCTCGCGCCTGCGCGGCAAGCTGCTCAACAGCGGCGGTGCACCGCTGATCCGCACGGTGCGCGGCGAGGGCTATCGCTTCGAAGTACCGGTGGAGGCCCTGCGATGACATCGACACCTGCGCCTGCCGTCACCGGTTGGCGGCGCTTCGACACGCTCGGCGTGCGCCTGTTCGTGTTGATGTGGGTGGTGCTGGTGGCCGCCCACACGGCGGCGCACTGGATCGCGGTGCCGCCGCCTCCACCGGGGCACGTCGAACCATCGTCGAAACCGATCGAGCCGTTCCCGTCGCTGCCGCCCGGGCCGATGTGGCAGAAGAACGGCCCACCGGGCCCCCATGCTGTGCCACGGTCGCTGCCGCCGTGGCAATCGATCTGGGTCGACTATGGCGTGCGCCTGCTTGTCATTGCGCTGGGTGCAGCGCTGTGCGCCCGCTGGCTCGCGGCGCCGATGCGGCGGCTGGCTGAAGCCTCAGGTCAGTTGTCGCAGGGCTTGCGCCCGGGTCAGGCGCCGCCGGCGCTGGACGAGCGCCACGGCAGCCGCGAGGTCCGCGCGACGGCGCAGGTCTTCAACCAGATGGCCGAGCGGCTGCAAGCCCAGTTCGACGCGCGCGGGCTGCAGATGGCCGCGGTGTCGCATGACCTGCGAACGCCGTTGACGCGCCTGCGCATGCGGCTCGAAAGCCTCGATGCACCGATCGCCGCGGCTGCGATTGCCGACATCCGCGAGATGAACGCGCTGATCGACAGCTCGCTCGCGGTGCTGCGCGAACAACGCGAGGCCGCACCCCCGGCCGTCGTCGATCTCGTCGCGCTGGCCCAGGCTGCGGTCGACGACTTCGCCGAGCAAGGGCACGACGTCGCGCTCGCCAACGCGGCCCCGCAGCGCGCCCGCGCTCATCCGGTCGCGCTGCGGCGCATCGTCGACAACCTGCTGGGCAACGCGCTGCGCCACGGCCACCAGGTGCGCATCAGCATCAGGCCCGATGCCGACGGCGTCGTGCTGCAGGTCGACGACGACGGGCCTGGCATCGCGCCCGAGTTGATCGAGCAGGCTTTGCAGCCCTGGGTGCGGCTGGGGCCGGACGACGGCGCCGGCCAGGGTCTGGGCTTGGCGATTGCGCGCGACCTGGCTGAGCGTGATGGCGGCCGCCTGACGCTGGCCAACCGCGCCGAGGGTGGCCTGCGCGCCAGCCTGTGGTTGCCGGCGGCTTGAGGTTTCGCGAAGACCGCGAATGTGTCGACGCTGACACAGAGCGCCCAAACGCCCGATACACGGGGCCGCCACGATGCGTGGCATGCAAACCCATCACGACGACGCCCACCCGCACGGCCTGGCGGCCGACCTGAACACCCTGGCCCAGCGCGCGTTGGCGCGCCGTGGCGTGCTGCGCTGGCTGGCGGCCGGCGCCGCCATGGCCGGGCCGATGGCGCTGATCGGCTGCGGCGGCGGCGGTGACGCCGACGCGGGTGACAGCGGCAGTGACAGCAGTGACGGTGGCACCAGCGGCGGCGACACCGGCAGCTGCTCGGTGATCCCGAGCGAGACCGCCGGCCCCTACCCGGCCGACGGCACCAACAGCAACAGCGACGGCACCGTCAATGCGCTGGCGATGACAGGCATCGTGCGCAGCGACATCACCGCCAGCTTCGGCGACTACGGCGACAACGTGGCCGAGGGTGTGCCGCTGACCGTGACGCTGAAGTTGGTCAACACGGCGTCGAGCTGCGCCAATCTGGCGGGTTATGCCGTCTACCTGTGGCACTGCGACCGCGGCGGCAACTACTCACTGTATTCGGACGACGCGGTCGATGAGAACTACCTGCGCGGCGTGCAACTCAGCGACAGCAACGGCGAGGTCACCTTCACGACCATCTTCCCGGCCTGCTACAGCGGGCGCTGGCCGCACATGCACTTCGAGATCTACACCAGCATGGCCGAAGCGACCAGCGGCAACAACGACGTCAAGACCTCACAGCTCGCGATGCCCAGCGCCGCCTGCCAGCAGGTCTACGGCGTGGCCAGCGGCTACGACGCCAGCGTCAGCAACTTCGCCCAGGTCTCGCTGTCCAGCGACAACGTGTTCAGCGACGACAGCGCCGCGCTGCAGCTGGCGACTGTCGAGGGCAGCGTCAGCGCCGGCTTCACCGCGACGCTGACGGTGGGCGTCAGCGCCTAAGACGGCTGGTTTGGTTCAGGCGTCCGGCGGGCCCTTCAACTCGACGGTGTTGCCTTCGGGGTCGTCGAGGTAGATCGACGGCCCTTCGCCTTCGGCGCCGTAGCGCTGGCTGACCGGCCCAGCTTGCACGCCATGCGCCGCCAGATGCTGGTGGATCGCGTCGGCATCGAACGGCTCGACGCGGAAACAGAAGTGGTCGACGTTGCGGCCCTCGCGGCCGGGCGCGGCGCCGCCCATGCGGCCGAGCTTGCCGTCCACCGGCACCAGGTCGACCAGCGAGCTGCCGGCGCGCAATTGCACCAGGCCGATCGCGTCCTGCCGCCGCTCGATGCTGCAGCCCAGCACGTCGACATAGAAGCGCAGCATCTTGTCCAGGTCGACCACGCGCAGCACGATGTGGTCGATTTCGCGCAGGGTGATCGCACTCATGCGGCCGGCTGCACGAGGTTGATCAGGTTGCCGCAGCCGTCTTCGAACAGCACCACGGTGACCGGCCCCATCGCCTTCGGCTCGCCGCGAAAGCGCACACCCTTGGCGGTCAAGCGCGCGAATTCGGCGGCGATATCGGAGCTGATGAAGGCGGTCGCCGGGATGCCGGCTTCGAACAGCGCACGCTGGTAGTCGCGCGCCGGCGCAAAGCCCATCGGCTCCAGCACCAGTTCGACACCGTCCGCGCCCTCCGGCGAGGTGACTGTCAGCCAGCGGAACGGGCCCATCGGAATGTCGTGCTTCTTCTCGAAGCCGAGCATGTCGGTGTAGAAGGCCAGCGCCTTGTCCTGGTCGTCGACCATCAGGCTGGCGAGCTTGATCTGCATCGGGTGTCTCCAGAGGTGTTCAGGTCAGCGCGATTCGGTAGCGCAGGCCCGGGGTGCTGCCGAATGCGGGCGGCTTGGTGAAGTGCTCGAACAGCACACCGCCGTTGGCTTCGATCACGCGTTGCGAGGCGTGGTTGGTGGGATCGGTCGTGATCTCGACGAACGGCAAGCCTTCTGCGCGCGCCAGCGGCAGCATCTGCGCCAATGCCTGCGTGGCGTAACCCAACCGCTGCTTCCACGGCACGACGTTGTAGCCGATGTGGCCCAGGCAGTGCGGCGGCAGCTCGGTCGTGCCGCGTTGCCAGCGGCAGCTGATGACGCCGGCGAACTCGCCGTCCCACAGCCACATCTTGAAGCCGGGGATGCGCGCCACCTGGCTGCCGTCGGGCAGCGTGACGGGGCCGCCCAGTGCTGCACGGTCTTGCTGTTGCTGGATGAACAACGGCTCGTCCTGCCGCAGCCGGGCCAGCTCTTCGCGCGCCGCGACTTCGCCGCGCTGGCTGTCGGGCGACCAGCCGCGTTCGAGCGCCGCGATGTAGCCGGGCAAGTGATCGAGGGTGGGGATGACGATTTGCATGGGAACGGCGAGTGTCGTTGGACTCAAGAAAGCTTGTCGGCTGGCGGGCGATGCGCCCATTCCTTGGCCAGAGGCAGCGTTGCGAGAACGGTGAAGCGCCCGTCCTCGATGCTGCCCACCGACAGCGTGTCGACAGTCGCGTGAATGTCGAGGCCGGTGGCATCGATCAAGGCGTGCGACCTCGCGTCGTGCTCGGCCCGGAAGGCTTCGATGACCACCGCGTCTTGCGCGCTGAAGCGGGGGAACGAACGGTATAGAGCCGGCGCACCTCGTCACGCCTCGCGCTTCATGTCGCGGAACGCGGCGAACAGCCATGAGCGCATGCCGATCACCAGCGTGTACGGGCGCTTCTGGTCTTGCGGCAACTTCTGGTCGGCCAGGTGTTGCTGTGCAAAGTCCTGCGCGACGCGCTGCAACCGTTCGTTGAACAGCGCCGCGAGGCTGCGGCCGATCTGGCCGTGGACCAGCGTCAGCATCTCGCCTTCGCCATCGAAGCCGCCGGCGTAGTAGTCGGTCACCACCTCTTCGCGGAAGTACTGCATCACCGGGCCGTGCGGCCGCCAGCGAAAGGTCTTGGCCACACGCAGCCGGTAGCGGTTCATCGGCCGCAGCTCGATGATGCCGAGCCGGTCCAGCTGCGCCAGGTACTTGATCGCCTCCGGTTCGCTGACGCGGTAGGTGGCGATGATCTGCTCGCAGGTCCATTGGCTGAGGCAGCAGATTGCCAGCAGCAGCACCTTGCGGTCGGCCACCACCGCGCGTTCCTGTTCCAGCGTCAGCTCGGTGCGCAGCGGCTGCGCATCGGCCACCTTGCGCGCCAGGTCGGCGAAGTCAAGCTTCAGCACACGGCAGATCTCGTCGACGCGCACCAGCGGCATGTCGCCCTTGGCAAACATGCGCTTGACGCTCGACTCGGCCATGCCGATGCGCGGCGCCAGCTGGGCGTAGGTGATGCCGGCGAGCTTCAGCTCGGTCTTGATCTGCTCGACCAGGGCCTGGGTGGTGGACATGGCGTAAGGCTCCCTCCGCTCGAATCAGGTTCGAGGCCAGTAGCGCCACAGGATACCGCTTGGCTCAAATTTCGCCACCGGGTCTTGCAGAACGGAACTTTGGCGCCCGCCGCAGCGAGCATGCCGCGCCATGAACGATTCGCCTTCTTTCCATCCGCACCGTCGCCGTGCGCTGTGCTGCGGCGCCGCGGCCATCGCCGGCCTGTTCACCAGCCTGGCGGCGCAAGCCGACGCCGAGACCACCGCCATGCCGTGGCACGCCTGGCCCGCGCCGCTGGCCGATCTGCTGCACCGCACGTTCGAGGGCCTCGACCCGGCCGCGCTGTGGGACGTGCACACCCATCTGCTCGGTAACGGCGACAGCGGCTCGGGCTGCAGCATCCACGCGTCGATGACCGAAGGCTGGCACCCGCTGGAGCGATTGCGGCGCACGGCGATCATGCAAGCCGCCGGTGTGCCGGGCGACGCGCTCGGCAACGGCGGCGTTGACCGCGCGTATGTCGAGCGGCTGCGCGCCTTGGCAGCCGGCTTCCCGCCCGGTGCGCGCTGGATGCTGTTCGCCTTCGACCGAGCGCTCGACGACCAGGCCCACGAACGGCCGGACTGGACGACCTTTCACGTGCCCGATGCCTACGCGCAGCAGGTGGCCGCGGCGACGCCCGAGCGCTTCGGCTGGGTCGCGTCGATCCACCCGCTGCGCCCCGATGCACTCGAACGGCTGGATCGGGCACTCGCCGGCGGCGCGCTGGCCATCAAGTGGCTGCCCAGTGCGATGGCGATCGACCTGYGCGACCGCCGGCTGGCACCGTTCTATGCCCGGCTGGCCGCCAGCCGCACACCGCTGATCGTGCATTGCGGCGAAGAAAAGGCCGTGCCCGGCGCCGGCCGCGATGAGTTGGGCAACCCGCTGCTGGTACGCGCGCCGCTGCGAGCCGGCGTTCGCGTCATCGTCGCGCACTGCGCATCGCTCGGCCAGGCGCTGGACCTGGACCAGCGGCGGCCTGCGTCGCGCCCCGCCTTCGATCTGTTCGCCCGGTTGATGGACGAACCCGAGTGGCACGACCGCCTTCTCGGCGACGTGTCGGCACTGTTCCAGGTCAACCGAAGCGCCGAGGTCTGGCGGACCGTGCTGCAACGCGCCGACTGGCACCCGCGCCTGCTGCACGGCTCGGACTACCCGCTGCCCGGCGTCGGGCTGCTGTACTCGACCGCACGGCTGGTGCACGAAGGCCTGCTGGACGCCAGCGATGTCGCACCGCTGGAGCGCCTGCGACGCCACAACCCACTGCTGTTCGACCTGGCCTTGAAGCGACGCGTCGCGTGGCGCGGCGAACGCCTGTCGCCGCTGGTGTTCGACACCCGCTGGCACTTCGCACCGACCCCGACAGGTATCACTTGACGATACCCAACCACGCACTCGACGCTACAACAGCGCCGGAAATGGAACTTTCGTGTCGAGCTGTCGCAGGATGCACCCATGTTCAACAGCCCCAGAGGCACCCGTATGAGTACCCCGTCACCCCGCATGATCGTCCGCCGCGACACCAAGGCCTGGCGCGCCCAGGTCTGGATCTCGTTCGGTGTCTCGATCGCGGTTTGTGCCACCGGCCTGGCCTGGCTGCCGGGTGAAGACCTGGACCGGGCCTTCATGGTGATGGGTTATGTGTTCTGCCTCAGCTCGGCCTTTGCGCTGGCCAAGTACGTGCGTGACCAGGAACTGCGTGGCCCCAAGGGCGACACGCCGATGTGGAACCTGGTGGTCTGGGGCGGCTTCGCGCTGGCGATGGGCCTGACCGGTTGGGGCCTGTGGCGCATGACGATCAACCCGACCTACAAGGCTTACCTGCTGGTCAGCTGGTTGTTCCTGATCTCGAGTGCCTTCACACTCGCCAAGACGCTGCGCGATGCCTTCGAGGCCGACCGCGCCGATGCGGCCCTCCGCGGCGAACGTGGCGAGTCGCGCACCGACGCCGAGCGTTTCGCCTGAAGACCGGTGACCCTGATGAACACCTCATTGAAAGCAGCCGCCATGACCACCCGTTCCCTTTTCTGTGCCACCGCCTTCGCGCTGGCGCTGGCCGCCACTGCGCCGGCGCAGGCCCACGATCCGTCACGTGACTTGAGCGCGGCCTCGGGCCTGTCGCTGTCGGTACCGGTCGCGATTTCCGTCGCCGCCCCGTCGGCGGTGCTGGTCAGCGGCGCGGCCTTCACGGTCGTCGCGGTCGAGGCGCTGGCCGAAGGCACGGTGTGGGTGCTGGAGCGCGCATCGGACGGCGTACGCTTCTCGGTCCGCTTCGGCAGCCAGGTGGTCGGTGCGTCGGTGGTGGTGGCCGGCACACTCGTCGTCACCACGGTGGTGGCAGCCGGCTGCGTGCTGTCGGCCGCCGGCGAGGCGATCGCCTTCATCCCGAACGAAATCGGCCGCTCGCTGATCTACGACGAGCGGATCACCCGATGAGCGCGCTCAAGTCACCGCGCCGCACGCTCGCGGCGCTGGCCGCGGCGGCATTCCTGGCGTTGCCTGCCGCCCAAGCCGGTCAGAACTGTGAAGAAGGCAAGCTGGCCGGACGCGAACTGGYCGCAGGCATGGAGCTGGCGGCCCACACCGCCGACAAGCTCAACGCCTCGGGTGCCAAGGTGGTGCTGCTGGCCCGCGCCGGGCAGGATCTGTCCAAGTACAACCTGCGCTGGTCGCACCTGGGCCTGGCCTACAAGGACGAATCGGCCGGCGGGGCCTGGCGCATCGTGCACAAGCTCAACGCCTGCGGCACCGACCGGGCCGATGTGTTCCGCCAGGGCCTGGGCGAGTTCTTCAACGACCGGCCGTTCCGCTACGAGGCCGCCTTCGTTGCGCTGTCGCCCGAGCTGCAGGACCGCCTGCTGCCGCTGCTGCGCGACAACGCCACGGTGACACGGCTGCACACACCGCGCTACAGCATGGTGGCCTATGCCTATTCCACGCGTTACCAGCAGTCCAACCAGTGGGCGCTGGAGACGCTGGCGATGGCCGCCGAGCCCGGCAACGCCAGCCGCAGCCAGGCCCAGGCCTGGTTGCGCAACCAGGGCTACCGGCCCAGCGTGCTGCACATCGACACCTTCACCCGGCTCGGTGCCCGGCTGACGCGGGCCAACGTCGAATTCGACGACCACCCGACCGGCGACCGCTTCGCCGGCCACATCGCCACGGCCACCGTCGATTCGATCTTCGACTGGCTCAACCGCACCCAACGCGGCGGCGCCATGCAGACGGTGCGCTAGCGGCGCGCCCGCAACACTCGCCAATCCCGATCGGCAGCGTCACCGCGCTGCGGCATCATCCAGCCCCATCGCTCTTGAGTCAGCGCAGGGCCGTTCCCAAGCTGACTCAACCCCCTCGGGGGGCCTGGCGCAAAGCGCCAGGTCAGGGGGCCCTTTTCTAGCGAGGTTTGTCCATGTCCACCTCTTCCAGCCATCGCCCGGCCCACGAAGGCAGCCAGTTCGCGCTGCTCAGCCAGCGTCGCTTTGCGCCGTTCTTCTGGACTCAGTTCCTCGGCGCGGCGAACGACAACATCTTCAAGTTCGCCTTCACCGTGCTGGTGACCTACCAGCTGCAGGTGTCTTGGATGGAGCCAAAGCTGGCGGGGTTGGTGATCGGCGCCGTCTTCATCGCGCCGTTCCTGCTGTTCTCGGCCACCTCGGGCCAGCTGGCCGACAAGTACGACAAGGCGAAGCTGACACGGCTGGTGAAGAACCTCGAGCTGCTGATCATGGTGCTGGGGACGATCGGGCTGTTCACCGTGTTCGTGCCACTGCTGCTGGGCTGCATCTTCCTGCTCGGGCTGCACAGCACTGTGTTCGGCCCGGTCAAGTACGCCTACCTGCCGCAGCACCTGAGCGAGCATGAGTTGACCGGCGGCAACGGCATGATCGAGATGGGCACCTTCGTCGCAATCCTGCTCGGCAACCTCGCGGGTGGGGTGCTGATCGCGCTGCCGGCCGACGCGTGGCTGCCCGGCACGAAAGCGGTGGCGATGAGCTGTCTTGCGCTGGCCGCGCTGGGACGCGTGGTCGCGCAGGCGGTGCCGCCCACACCCTCCAGCGCGCCGGACCTGAAGGTCAACTGGAACCCCGTCAGCGAGACCTGGCGCAACCTGATGCTGGCGCACGAAGGTGTCGCGGTGTTCCGCTCGCTGCTCGGCATTTCGTGGATGTGGTTTTTCGGCGCGGTGTTCCTGAGCCAATTCCCGTCGTTCGCGAAAGACGTGCTGCACGGCAACGAGCAGGTCGCCTCGCTGCTGCTGATGGTGTTCTCACTCGGCATCGCCACCGGCTCATTGCTGTGCGAGACGCTGAGCCGCCGCCATGTCGAGATCGGCCTGGTGCCGCTGGGCGCCATCGGCATGACAGTGTTTGCCGCTGATCTGTATTTCGCCTCGCGCGGCCTGGGGGCGAACAGCACCGGCACGATGACCGTCGGCAGCTTCCTCGCCCAACCGCCGCACTGGCGCGTGCTGGCCGACCTGTTCGCACTGTCGCTGTCGGCCGGCCTGTACAGCGTGCCGATGTATGCACTGATCCAGCTGCGTTCACCGGCCAGCCACCGCGCGCGCATCATCGCGGCCAACAACATCCTGAACGCGCTGTTCATGATCGGCAGCAGCCTGATCGTCGGCGCACTGTTGTCGGCCGGCATCAGCATCCCCGAAGTCTTCGGCCTGATCGCGCTGGCCAACTTCGTGGTCGCCATGTACATCTTCCTGCTGGTGCCTGAATACCTGCTGCGCTTTGCCGCCTGGGTGCTCTCGCGCTTCGTCTACCGACTGCGCCTGATCGACACCGAGCACATCCCGGCCACTGGCGCGGCGGTGATCGTCTGCAACCACGTCAGCTTCGTCGACGCGGTGCTGCTGATGGCGGCCAGCCCGCGACCGATCCGCTTCATGATGGACCACCGCATCTTCAAGGTGCCGGTGCTGGGCTGGATGTTCAAGCTGGCCAAGGCGATCCCGATCGCGCCGCGCGGCGAAGACCCTGYCGCCTACGACGCTGCCTTCGCGGCCGCCGATGCGGTGCTGGCCGACGGCGAGCTGATCGGCATCTTCCCCGAGGGCGGCATCACCAACGATGGCACCCTGCAGCCGTTCAAGGGCGGCGTGATGAAGATCCTCGAACGCCGGCCGGTGCCGGTGATTCCGGTCGCGCTGGTCAACCTCTGGGGCTCGTTCTTCTCGCGTGCCGAAGGCGGCCGCGCGATGGTCAAGCCCTTCCGCCGCGGGCTGTTCAGCCACGTCAGCGTGGTCGCCGCGCCGCCGCTGGCGCCTGAGCAGGTGACGCCGGACGGCCTGCGCGCCAGCGTGCAAGGCCTGCTGCAAGCCCATGGCGAGCCGGTGCTGCTGCCGGCAGCGGCATGAACGCCGACACGCGCCTGGGCCGCCAGGGCTTCTGGATCGGGAGCGTGCTGGTCTGGGCCGCGTTCTTCGGCCTGCGCCCGTTGCTGATCGGCTGGCCGACCCTGGGCCTGGTCTGGGCGGCGACGGCCTTGCTGGTGCTGATGGCGCTGATGCGGGCACGCCTGCTCGACCGAGGCCTGAACCCGTGGTGGTTGCTGGCCCTGGCAGTGCCGGTACTCGGTGCGCTGTGGTTGTTCTGGCAGCTGGCGTGCCGCCGGGCCCACGATGCGGGGGTGCCACGCCGATGAACCGCCTTTTGTTGCGCTCCGTTCGCACGTTCACTTGGCTGGCGGCCAGTGTGGCCGGTCTGGCGGCGTTGGCCGCCGTCGCCGCCAACGCACCCGGCGATCCACGCACGCCGCCCGAACATCGCCGCGGTGGTGTGCAGACTTTCCGTGCCCTGCCCGACTGGCGGCCGGTGCAAAGCCGTGCAGAGCTGGCGACCTATCTGGCGGCGCAAAAACCACCGAGCGCTTTTCCGTTCTTCAGCCACGTCGCGCAGTTCTGGCAAAGCTATGGCGCGATCAGCCAGGCCGCACCCAGCACCACCTTCGACGCCGGCTACCACCTGCGCGCCGCCGGCACCGGCGCCGCCAACGGCTTCGAGTTCGGCTTGAAGGCCTGCTATGAAGCCACCGTCGGCCAGCTTGCCGAGGCCAGCGCAAGTGGCCCGACCGCCGAAGATCAACTGGCCGCTCGCGTGGCGCAGGACTACGCCGAGTTCATCCGCAGCCGACGCTCGCAAGACTTCGACCACGTCGCCCGGCTCAAAGAGCTGTGGCAGGCGACACCGCTGTGGGGCGACGACGCACTGCGCAAGTGGGAGCGCCGCTTCGCGCTGAGCACCGAATACGGTGCCAAGGCCGCCTGGGGCTGGCTGCTGCACAAGCTGGACAAGCCAGAGCCAGCGCCGCCGGCGACCACCGCGCTGCTGCTCGACCACTGGCCGGCCAGCAGCGCCGAGCTGCCTGAGCTGAAGCGGCTGCGCGACTTGAACAGCGGCGTGCTGGCCGCCGTGCCGCGCCGCGCGGTGTTCACCGGTTATGCCGACAAGCTGGCCCAGCAGGGTGTGAGGTTCGAAGAGGTCGCCGGCAACCAGGGGCCGATCCTCGTCAGCCTGATCGCACCGCGTGAAGCCGCGCCGGTGACCGAGGCGCGGCTGCTGTTCGCGCAGCCGGTGCTGACCGACCCCGAGACCGAGCGGCGCTGGCTGACCGTGCCGGTGCCGCAGCTGGCCGACGCGTTGCGCGCGTGGGCGGCACGGCCCGAGTTGCGGGTCGAGCACCTGTACGACTTCTGACGCGCAAGGACCCCATGGCATCGAGCGAGTCGGCGAGCAACACGCGGTTCTGGCGCCTGCTGACGATGGTGCTGCTGATCGTCGCCATCTGTGGCTTCGGCGCGGTCACCCTATGCGGCGGCGTCTTCAGCGTGGTGGCGGTCAGTGACGGTGGTGGTGGGTACGCCGCTGGCATCTGGATCATCTCACTGCCGTCGCTGCTGATTGGCGCCTGGTTGTGCTACCTCTGCGTTCGCCAACTGCGCAAGGTCTGGCGGGCGCTGGATCCCTCGTCGGAAGGGCGATGAGGGCCTTGCGTTTTCTTGCAGCGCTGCTGCTGGTCCTGCTGGCAGTGGGCTTCGGCTTGTGCGGCCTGTGCGTCAGCGTCCTCGGCAACAGCAACGACAAGGCGATCGGCGGGCTGCTGATCCTGCTGGCCATCGGCGCCGGTGTCGGTGGCATCGCGTTGTGGCGGCGCCGGCCACGGCCAACCGCCGACTCGACGGCCGATGATCACTGATCTGCATACCGCGGCCTGGGTCCACACCGCGTTCGAGTACCTGGGCATTGGTGTCGGGGCGTGGCTGTGGCGGCGCACGTTGCGCACACAACAGCTTGGCGGCCCGCTGTCGGACCGCAACTTCGCAGTCGTCGTCGGCCTGCTGCTGGGTGCGGCGATCGGCAACAAGGGCGTGTTCCTGATCGAGCGGCCCGATGTCGCGCTGGCGATCTGGCAAGGCCAGTGGCTGTGGCCGGGCCAGAGCATCGTCGGCGGCTTGCTGGGCGGCTTGATCGGTGTCGAACTGGCGAAGTGGGCCACGGGCCAGACGCGCAGCACTGGCGATGCGCTGGTCGTGCCGCTGGTCGTCGGCATCGCGATAGGCCGCATCGGCTGTTTTCTCGCCGGTCTGCACGACGACACCTACGGCCTGCCGACGACCCTGCCCTGGGGTGTCGACTTGGGCGACGGCGTGATGCGCCATCCTTCACCGCTGTATGAGATCGTGTTCCTGGCCGCTCTGGGCGCGGGGCTGTGGCACACACGCGAACGGTGGGCAGCCGTGCCGGGCCTGCAGTTCAAGCTCTTCCTTGCCGCCTACCTGCTGTGGCGCCTCGTCGGCGATGGGCTGAAGCCGGTGCGCCAGCCCTACCCGTTAGGCCTCTCAGGCATCCAGTGGGTGTGCCTCGTCGCGTTGCTGTTCTACGCCCCGCTGGTGTGGCGCGCGATCGGTCGCCTGCCGCCCAAGGCCCGCACCGAGACCCGCCCCACATGACCGACCGCAAGACCCGCCCCTATCTGTTCTACGACACGACGCAAAGCGTCTGCACGACCTGTCTGCGTCAGGTCGAAGCCAAGATCGTTTTCAAGGACGAGCGCGTCTACATGGACAAGTGGTGCCCGGTACATGGCACCGAGCGGGTGCTGATGAGCGACGACGTCGCCTACTACCGGCTGTGCCGTGAGGTCTTCGTCAAGCCGCCCGAGATGCCGCAGCGCTTCGAGACCCCGATGCGCCACGGCTGCCCCTACGACTGCGGGCTGTGCCCGGACCACATGCAGCACAGCTGCCTGGCCGTGGTCGAGATCACCGACCACTGCAACCTGCGCTGCCCGACCTGCTATGCGTCGTCGGGCCCCGAGCGGCTGACGCACCGCAGCTTCGACGAGGTGCTGGCGATGCTCGATGCGGTGGTGGCCAGCGAAGGCCAAGCCGACGTGGTGCAGATCTCGGGCGGTGAGCCCACCCTGCACCCACGCTTCTTCGACATCCTCGACGCGGCAAAGGCGCGGCCGATCCGCCACCTGATGCTCAACACGAATGGCATCCGCCTCGCGCAAGAGCCGGGCTTCGTCGAGCGCCTCGCAAGCTACGCGCCGGGCTTCGAGGTCTACCTGCAGTTCGACTCGTTGCAGCGCGAACCGCTGATGGACCTGCGCGGCGCCGACCTGCGCCGCATCCGACAAGACGCGCTGGACAAGCTCAACGCACTGAACCTGTCGACCACGCTGGTGATGACGGTCAAGCGCGGCATCAACGACGAAGAGATTGGCGAGGTGATCCGCTTTGCGGCGCAACAGCGCTGCGTGCGTGGCGTGACGCTGCAGCCGGTGCAGGACGCCGGCCGCGTCGAGGCCTACGACGCGGCGAAGCACCGCCTGACAGTCAGCGAGATCCGCCGCCGCATCGTCGAGCAATCGGGCCTGTTCTCGGCCGAAGACGTGGTGCCGGTGCCCTGCAACCCCGACACGCTGGCGATGGCCTATGCACTGCGCACCGACGACGGTGGCACGCTGCAGCCGTTGACGCGTTTTCTCGACCCGCGCACGCTGGTCGAAGGCGCGGGCAACACGATCGTGTTCGAACACGACGCGTCGTTGAAACAGCAGGTGTTCAAGCTTTTCTCAACCAACCACTCACCCGAGTCGCAGGCCAGTTGCCTGTCGGACCTGATGTGCTGCCTGCCGAAGATCGCGGCGCCTTCGGCGCTCGACTACACGAAGGTCTTCCGCGTGCTGATCGTGCAGTTCATGGACGCGCGCGGGCTCGACATCCGGGCGCTGAAGAAGAGCTGCATCCACATGGCCCAGCCCGACGGCCGGATGATCCCGTTCGAGAGCCACAACATCTTCTACCGCGATGAGCGGGCGCTGACGCTGGCCGCATTGCGCGCCGAGCTGGACGGCTTCCACCAGGCACGGCGGGGTGTGGTGCCGATCGTCGCGCCATAGCCCGGGTGGCCCGGTCCCGCGCCGTACGCGCGCGACCGCTGGCAATCGACGTGCCAACCACTACACTGCGGCTGTTGAACGCCAAAGGGTGGTTGCCCGTCGCCGCCCCATAACAAAAGCGTCACCGCCCGCCTCACCGTTTCCCTGAAACGAGATCGCACCATGCCGATAGGCCGCGCCATCGCTGTTGCCGCTGCGGGGTTGCTACCGCTGCTGTCCGCCGGAGCCGGCGGGCCGGGCGAGACTTGGGAGTACCGCGTGCAACGCGGCGACACGCTGATCGGCGTTCGCAACCGCCTGATGGCGCCCGGCAGCGACTGGCGTGTGCTGCAACGCCTGAACCATGTCGACAACCCACGCCGGCTGATGCCGGGCAGTTCGTTGCGCATCCCGATGGCGATGCTGCGGCTGCAGCCGGTATCAGTCGAAGTCCTGTACACGCACGGCGATGTGCATGTCGAGCGCGCCGGCGCCGCCACGCAGCCGCTGGCCGGTGGCGAACGGGTCAGCAGCGGTGACCTGCTGCGCACCGGGGCGCAGTCGTCGGCGGTCTTGCGCTTCGGCGACGGCGCCCGCGTGATCGTTCGGCCGGACAGCCTGCTGCGGGTCGAGCGATCGGCGCGGCTGGGCGCCAGCCCCGCGGTCGACACCCGGCTGCGGCTGGACGACGGCGGCGCCGACACCCAGGTGCCCAAGCAGAGCGCGCGGCGTTTCGAGATCCGCACACCGGTGGCCAACCTTGGCGTGCGGGGCACCGAGTTCCGCACCCGGGCCAGCGCAGAGCAAACCGCGGTCGAGGTGCTGGAAGGCAACGTCGCCACCAGCGGCGCCGCTGCGCAAGGCGTGGGTGCCGGGTTCGGCGCCGTCGCCACGGCCCAGTCGGTGACGGCGCCGCAGCCGCTGCTGCCCGCACCGCAGCTGACGCAGGTGCCCAGCCGCATCGACCGTCTGCCGCTGCACCTGCCCTGGGTCACCACCACCGACAACGGCAGCTACCGGGCCCAGGTGTTCGACGTCCAGCGGCCGGACCAGCTGATGCTCGACGGCCTGTTCACCGGCAACGCAGCGCGCTGGAGCGATGACCTGCCCGACGGTCACTACCTGCTGCGGGTGCGTGCCGTCGACAACCATGGGCTCGAAGGCCGCGACGCTTCGGCCCACTTCACGCTGAAAGCCCGGCCCGAACCGCCGTTCATCACCCAGCCGCGCGCCGGCCAGCGCACCGCCGACGAGAGCATCACCTTCGGCTGGACCATCCACCCCGGCGCGGCCCGCTACCGCCTGCAGGTGGCCGACAGCCCCGATTTCGCCCCGCCGCGCGTCGACCGCGACGATGTGACCGGAAACACGCTGAGCCTGCCGCTGCCTGTCGGCGCGCACCACTGGCGCATGGCCAGCATCCGGCCCGACGGCGACATCGGGCCCTGGGGCGATCCGACCCTGGTGACCCGGGTGGCGCTGCCGCCACCGCCGGAAAGCCAGGCCCCGCAGACCACTGCCGAGGGTGTGTTGCTGCTGTGGCGCGAATCGGCCGGCGCCCGTTACCAAGTGCAGGTCGCACGCGACGCCAGCTTCGCCGAACTGCTGCACGACGAGCAGGTCGATGCGCCGCAATGGCTGCTGCGTTCACCAGCGCCCGGGCGCTATTTCGTCCGCGTCCGTTCGATCGATGCGGCCGACGGCTTTGCCGGGCCGTACGGGGCCCCGCAGCAGGTGGAGGTGCCGCACTCGATGGCCTGGCTGTGGCTGCTGCTGCCACTCGTGCTGCTGCTGTGAGGCTCGAACCGGCGGCAACACGCAGCCACATCGCCTGGGTGCCCTTGGGCGCATGGCTGATCGGACTGGCGCTGGCCTGGACCCCGTTGCAGGCCTGGCTGTCGCAGCCTATGGTCGACTGGCAGCTGCGGCGCATTGCGCCGACCGAGCCGCCGACCGGTGTGCTGGTGGTCGACATCGACGAGGCCTCGCTGCAGGCGCTGAAGCCGGAGTTCGGCAACTGGCCGTTCAAGCGAGGCGTCTATGCGCTGGCGATCGAGCAGTTGCGCGAGGCCGGCGCCCGTGCGATCGCGATCGACCTGCTGCTGGCCGACGCGCACGAGGGTGACGCGCCGCTCGCTCAGGCCATCGCCCGCCCCGGCGCGCCGGTGGTGCTGGCCGCGGCGGGCTTGCGCCAGGCGCCGGACCACGCAGCGCCCACGCAAGCACCCGCAGCGGCCACCGAGCCGCCAGCATGGCCCGCACGTGCATGGCCGGCGTTCGCGATGCCGGCCGACAGCCTGCTGCACGATGGGCAAGCGCCGCCGCGCATCGGCGTGATCACCGCGCCGCTGGACGAAGACGGTCGGCTGCGCCGGCTGCCACTGTGGCACGAAGCGCAGGGCCAGCGGCTGCCGTTGATGCCGCTGGCGGTCTGGTCGGCGCTGCAGCCGGGGGCCGCGCCGAACCCGCGCGACATCGACGCCGGCGGCCACATCGCCATCGCGTTCGCCGGCACCAAGGCGGCGGTGCCGACGCTGCCGTTCGCCGACGTGGCCCGGCCGGCGCTGGGGCTGGCCCCGGTCGACGCGCTGGAGCAGGCGGTGCGCGGGCGGGTCGTCTTCATCGGCAGCACCGCCTCGCTCGCCGACAACGTGATGACCATCAACGGCCAGCTGGGCGGCACCGCCGTGCTGGCGCAAACCTACGAGGCAATGAGCCAGGACAAGCTGTTGCGGCCGCCGAGCCCGTGGCCGCAGGCGCTGCTGATGGCGATCGCGCTGTTGCCGGCGTTGTGGACCTGGCGCCGCGGCCACGCGCGCGGGCCGGTCGATGCGCTGGCCGCGGCCTTGGCGGCGGTCGGTGTCGTTGCGGCGGGGCTGGCGATGCTGCTGGGCTGGCGCATCGTGACGCTGTGGGCCGCGCCGCTGGCCGTGGCTGCGGCCGGCTGGCTGCTGGCCGAGGCCGCCCGCCAACACGCGCTGGCGATGACGAACCGCCGGCTCGCCTACGAGCGCGCGGTGGCCGCCGCCGCGAACAAGGCCAAGAGCGAGTTCCTGGCCAACGTCAGCCACGAGATCCGCACGCCGATGAACGCCTTGCTCGGCGTGGCCGAGCTGCTGGCCGAGTCCGAGCTGACGTCGCAACAGCGGCAGCAGGTGCAGATCTTTCGCGAGGCGGGCCAGACGCTGCAGGAGCTGATCAACGACCTGCTCGACCTGTCGAAGATCGAGGCCGGGCGGCTCGAGCTGCAGGCCGCACCGTTCTTCCTGCGCCACGCGCTCGAACGGCTGACCACACTGCAGCGCGCCAACGCCGAACAGAAGGGGCTGCAGCTCACGCTCGACATCGCACCCGAGGTGCCCGACGCGGTGATGGGCGACCGCCACCGGCTGGAACAGGCGCTGACCAACCTGATCGGCAATGCGGTCAAGTTCACATCGCAAGGCGGCGTGCAGGTCCGGGCCGAGCCGGTGCCACACAGCACGACCGGTGAGATACGGCTGAGCGTGATCGACAGCGGCATCGGCATCGCGCCGAGCAAGCTCGAGGCGATCTTCGACCCGTTCACGCAGGCCGAAGGCGGCATCTCGCGCCACTACGGCGGCACCGGGCTGGGTCTGTCGATCACGCGCAGCCTGGTCCAGCTGATGGGCGGGCGGGTCGAGGTGCACAGCGTGCCCGGCCAGGGCAGCACCTTCACACTGACCCTGCCGCTGCCGCCGGCTCCCGCGGCGGCGGTGCCGGTTCCGGCCCGCGCCRCGGCCACCGGCGCGGTGCCCGAAGCGCCGGCCGGCGCGCCAGCGACGCCGCGCCTGCTGCTGGCCGAAGACAACGAGGTCAACGTCTACCTGTTCCAGGCCATGCTCGCCGGCCAAGGCTGGCGCATTGATGTGGCGCCGAACGGGCCGACGGCTGTCGACCTCGCACAGCGCCAGCCCTACGACCTGATCTTCATGGACGTACAGATGCCCGGCATGGACGGCCTGAGCGTGACGCGCGAGCTGCGCCGCTTCGAGCAGCTCAACGGCCGTGCTCGCGCGCCGGTGGTCGCGCTGACCGCCAACGCGTATGAAAGCGACGTGCTCGACAGCGCCGCGGCCGGCTGCGACCTGCACATGGCCAAGCCCTTCTCGAAGGCCGACCTGCTGGCCGTGCTGGGGCGTTTCACGCCGGTGGTGCCGGCCGGCGTCGTGCGCCCTGCCACGCCGCCGCCGCCCGCCGTGATCGACTCGGCCGGCGCGCTGGCGCGGCTGGGCGCCGACGCTGCCCACTACCCGCAGATGCGCGCGCACGCGAAGGTTTTCGTCGATCGCTGGGCGCAAGACTTTGCGCAGGCCTCCGCGCAGGGGCAAGGCGAACGGCGCCGCGCGCTGGCGCGTGACCTGCACCAGATCAGCGTCGACATCGGTGCCAACGCGCTGGCCAATGCCGCCGCCCAACTCGAAGCCCTGATCGACACCTCGCAACCTGCCGCGGCCCAGGCCGCGGCGCTGGCGCGTGTGACAGAGGCACTCACACCGGTCATCGTCGAACTCACGCTCAAGGCGCCGGCACCGGGTCCGGGCTCGACCGTCTGAGCGACTGTCGTCACGACGGTCGCAAGGCGGCCGCCACCTCACCAACCAGCTTGCCGACAGTCTCGACATCACCCCCGGGGCGGAAGCTGACGCCGAGACGCACGACCACCAGGTCCAGGCTGGGCACGATGACGATGAACTGGCCCAGGTAGCCTCGGGCGAAGTAGGCCTCGGCCGGCGCGCCGGGCAGGCCCCAGCGGCCCGGCAGCGGATGGCTGTCGTGGCGGTGGTTGAGCCAGAAGCCGCGGCCGTAGCCGGCGTCCAGCGTCGGCGTGCGGGCCTCACGCACCCAGCCTTCGGGCAGCAGGCGCTGGCCATTCACCACACCATCGTTCAAGTACAGCAGGCCGAAGCGGGCCCAGTCGCGCGCCGTGGCGTAGAACAGGTTGGCGCCCATCGGCGTGCCGGTCGCGTCCAGCGTCAACACCGTGTGGCGCATGCCCAGCGGCGCCAGCAGCTCGCGCTCGGCAAAGGCGTTGAAGCCGTCGGCGCTGCCGCCGTTCAGGTCACGCAGCAGGCGCGAGAGCACCGTCCAACCGGCGTTGCTGTAGGCGAAGCCAGTGCCGGGTGCGGCTTCGGCCGGCAGGCTGATCGCGAATGCGGCCGGGTCGGGTTCGACATGCCACATGCGGGTCGCGCTGTCCCAGCCGCGGTTGGCCTCGTCCCACGGCAGGCCACTGGCATTGGCCAGCAGCAGGTTGGGCGTGATCGTGGCGCGTGGGTCGCCGGGCGCTTGCCATTGCGGCACCTGCAGCGGTGCATCCGGGTCCAGCCGGCCTTGTCGGGCCAGTACGCCAACCAGCGCGTGCACGACCGACTTGCTGATCGAGTGGCCGGCCAGCGGCGTGTCGGGCGTGATGTCGGCGGCGTAGCGCTCGGCCAGGATGCGGCCGTGCTGCACCACCAGCACGGCTTGGGTGCGGCGCGGCGCGGCATCGGCTTCTTCGAGGAAGGCCGCATCGACCGCCGCCGCGATGCGCGGGTTCTCGGCCGCAACAGGAGCCGGCACCGCCAGGCCTGGGAACGGATCGGGCCGCTCGATGTGTTGGATCGCCGCGGGCCGGACCGGCTCGGCATCACCATGTGCCACCGTGCAGCCACCACCTTCGCGCCAGACAGCCCGGCCCAGCGCGTGGCCGGCGAAGGTGGTCCGCACCTCATGGCGTTCGGTATCGACCTCGCTGCGCAAACCCCAGGCGATCAGGCCCATGCCGTCGGCAGGGCGCATCTCGTCAGTGTCGGCGCGCTGCGGGTCGATCCGCGAAACGAAGGCCGCGTTGCACATCACCTCGCTGATGCCGGCGGTGGCGATCCGCACGGAGCGCACTGGCGGGAAGTCGGCGCAACCGGCCAGGCCCGCGGTCAAGGTTGAGGCGCCGGCGAGCACCAGGGCAAGGCGTTTCAGGGTCCACCACATGGCTGAAGTCCACACCGGGAGCGACGGCCCCCGTTCGCGGCGCATGGTCGCGAGGGCGGGCTGTGGCGTCTTGCCGAAGCTTGCTGACACCTGGCCGATTGCAGCAATCGGCGCGAGATTTCAGCTTTCGGCCAAGGCCTGCTGGCGGAATTCGGTCGGCGTCAGGCCGGTGTCGGCCTTGAAGGCCCGGTTGAACGGGCCGATCGACTGGAAGCCGGCGTCCAGCGCGATCGTCAACACCGGCAGCGCGCGCCGGGCCGGGTCGACCAGTGCCTCCTTGGCTTCGGCCAGCCGGTAGCCGTTGGCGAAGGCGCTGAAGTTGCGGTGGCCCAGGCGCTGGTTGATGACCCGGCGCAGCCGGTATTCGGGCACGCCCAGGCGCTGGGCCAGCGTGGCCAACGTCAGGCCTTCGCTGCGGTGCGGGCGCTCGGTGGCCATCAGGGTTTGCAGCGCATCGGCTAGGGACTGGTCGGCCTGCTCGGTCGGGTCAACGGCCGCAGGTTGATTGGGTTCGGTTGGGGCTTGGACCGGCGTCTCGGCCACCGGCCGCGACAGCGGCGTGAACAGCTCGTTCGGCCGCAACCTCAACAAGCTCGCCGCCAGCGCCGCAACGATCGCCAGCAGCAGGGCGCTGTCGACACTCATCCACCACGCCGACAGCACGCCCTGTGGCGACGTCCAGCGCACCACCAGCATGCCCAGCGTGTCAACGCTGCCGGCCACGACGACGAACCAGCGCAGCCGGCGCCGGCGCTCGACCAGGTCATCGCGCCAATGCGCCAGCGCAGCCGCCACGGCCCACGCCACGCAGGCCAGCGGCACCCAGCGCAACACTTCTGCCACCAGCGGCGTCAACGGCCCGCCAGACCAAGCGCCGGCACAGCGCCCGGCGGCCAGCACGACCAGCGCAACCCAGGCCAACCCGTGCCACACGCGCCAGCGCGCCGCATCGTCGAACAAGGCGCGGGCAAACAGCGCGAACAGCAACGCGTTGCCATTGGCCAACCCGACCCAGGGGGACAGCCCCAGCGGCGTCAGCTGCGGCGCCAAGGCCGGCGCGGTGCCCACGGTCGCCAGCGCCAGACCGAGTGCGAGCAACCCGCCGGCCTGCGCCGCCAGCACCACCGGCCGTTCGCGCCACAGCGCCACGGTCAGCATCAGCAGCAGCGCGACCAGCGCACCGCGCATCAGCAGGTCGAGCGCGCCGAGCAGCGATGCATCCATCGCCGCGCGTCAGCCCCAGGCGGCGCGCCAGCGACGCCAGCGTTGACGCCAGCGCCGCTTGATCGCCCGGGCGATGCGAAACGGCGTCGTCGCGCGGACCCAGGCCAGCAGCGATTCCTTCCACACCGACCAGCGCGCATAGCCGCGCGCGAACCAGCCCAGCTGCATCAGCGCCGGCTGGGTCAGGGTGAACAGGCGGGCGAGCACCGCCGTGCCGACCAGCTTGGCGAGCAGGATCACCACCGTGCCGAGCAAGACCCGCCCCAGGCTGATCAACCACAGCGCGAGGATCTTGATCGGCAGCAGCGCCAAGGCAGGCAGCGCGAACAGCGCCAGCGCAGCATAGGGTGGCAGGCGCTGGACCCAGGCTTCGATCCAGCGCAGGCCGGGCGAGCGGCCGATGCGGGCCAGCAGGCGCTGCAGCGGCTCCCAACCCCATTCCTCGAACAGGATCAGCAGCGCCAGCAGCCACTTGAACGGCCAGGCCAGGGCCGCGAACAAGGCCTTCCAGAAGGTGCGCATCACGCGCGAGGCTATCAGACGCCGCGCGCGCGGTCGGCGGCGAAGCGGGCGCGGAAGGCGGCGAACTGGCCGACGTCCAGCGCGTCGCGCACCTCCTGCATCAGGTTCAGGTAGTAGTGCAGGTTGTGGATCGTCGCCAGCATCGGCGCCAGCATCTCGCCGCAGCGCTCCAGGTGGTGCAGGTAGGCGCGGCTGAAGCCACCGCCGCCCTGCCCGTCGCCGGCGCAGGCATAACAACGGCAGCTTTCGTCGATCGGCCGCTCGTCGCTCTTGTGGCGGGCGTTGCGGATCTTCAAGTCGCCGAAACGCGTGAACAGGTGGCCGTTGCGCGCGTTGCGGGTCGGCATCACGCAGTCGAACATGTCGACGCCACAGGCCACGCCCTCGACCAGGTCTTCAGGTGTGCCGACGCCCATCAGATACCGCGGCTTGTGCGCCGGCAGCCGGTGCGGCGTGTGGGCCATGATGTGCAGCATCTCGGCCTTCGGCTCGCCGACCGAAACGCCGCCGACCGCGTAGCCGGGCAGGTCCAGCTCGACCAGGCTGGCCAAGGACTCTTCGCGCAGGTTTTCGAACATGCCGCCCTGCACGATGCCGAAGAGGGCATTCGGGTTCGACAAGCGCGTGAACTCGGCCTGCGAGCGACGCGCCCAGCGCAGGCTCAGCTCCATCGACGCGCGCGCTTCGGCCTCGGTCGTCAGGTGGCCCTTGGTCTCGTAGGGCGTGCACTCGTCGAACTGCATCACGATGTCCGAGTTCAGCACGGTCTGGATCTGCATGCTGATCTCGGGCGTCAGGAACAGCTTGTCGCCGTTGACGGGCGAGGCGAACTTGACGCCCTCTTCGCTGATCTTGCGCATCTCGCCCAGCGACCAGACCTGGAAGCCGCCCGAGTCGGTCAGGATCGGCTTGGTCCAGTTCTCGAAGCCATGCAGCCCACCGAAGTGCTGCATCACATCCAGCCCGGGGCGCATCCACAAGTGGAAGGTGTTGCCAAGGATGATCTGCGCGTCCATGTCGTGCAACGAGCGCGGCAGCACGCCCTTGACGGTGCCGTAGGTGCCCACCGGCATGAAGATCGGCGTCTGCACGACGCCATGGTTCAGCGTCAGGCGGCCGCGCCGCGCGTGGCCTTCGGTGGCCAGGAGTTCGAACTGGAGCATGCCCCGGATTGTCGCTGGCTAGAACAGCGTAAAGAGCTGGGCCCAGGGGATGCGCACCCGCAGCAGCGTCGGGTTGACCGCGGCCACCACCGTGTGGCCGGGCTGGCTGGTGTCGCGCCGGACGGGCGTGAGCCGCGCTTCGCCGTTGGCGTTCTGCAGCGCGATCGCGACCGGCGAGTTCATCGCGTTGCCGCGCCGCAGCACCAGCGCCAGCTCCAGCGAAGCCAGCCGCACCACCGTGCCCGGTGGGTAGAGGCCGAACTCCTTGGCCAGCGCCAGCGCGATCGGGTCTTTCGCGTGCCGCAGGTAAAGGCGCCGCACCGCGGCGTCGGGCAGCAAGGCCGGGCGCTGCGCGCGGGAGCCGAAGCAGGCGCAGTAGATGTCGATCATGTGCAGCCGGCGTGCCTCGGGCAGCGGCTCGGCCGCGGCGGCCGGGTAGCCGATGCCGCCGCCTGCCTCGTGGTGTTGCTCGACCATCGCCAGCCACAGCGGGTCGGTGACACCGGCCGCCCGCAACAACGCCGCACTTTGCTGCGGGTGCTGCTGGATCTGGTCGCGCTGCGCCGGTTTCAGCGGGCCTTCCTGGTGGGTCAGCCGGTCCTGCAACTGCAGCATGCCCAGGTTCATCGTCAGCGCAGCGGACAGCGGCACCTGCAGCGCGGCCAGCTCGGCGCCGTCCTGGCGCAGCGCCAGCAGCGCCCAGGTCGCCGCGACGCGGGCCGAATGGGCCACGCTGTAGGGCAGCTCGGCGCACAGGTCCGGGTGCGCCAGCATTGCCTGGGCCATGTCGGGATCGGTCTGGACCAGCGTGGCCAGCTCGACCGCAATGCCGCGGATGCTGGTCTCCAGGCCCTTGGACGCAGGGTTTTGCAGCGCCACGTTCAGGCGCGTCATCAGGCCGCGCCACAGGTTCAGTCGCCGCTCGCCCAACGGCAGTTCGTTGTCGCGCTGGCCGGCGCGCACCTCGTCCATGTCGACGAAGGCGCCGCGTTCGAGCAGCGCCTGGCGCATCGCGTCGTCGGTGATCAGGTTGCCACGGGCCAGCAGCAGCCCACCCTGCGCATCTCGCACGCTGAAAGGCAGGGGTGCCGCGCCTTTGACTTGCGCAGCCACCTGCCCCAGCGGTACGAGTTTCATGGCATGTTGCGGGCGCGGTCCAGCAGCATCGCGTCGCCGTAGCTGAAGAAGCGGTAGCGCGCTTCGATCGCGTGGCGGTACAACGCCATCACATGCTCATACCCGGCGAACGCGCTGACCAGCATCATCAGCGTGCTCTTGGGCAGGTGGAAGTTGGTGATCAGCCGGTCGACCACCTCGAACTCGAAGCCCGGGGTGATGAAGATGTCGGTTTCGCCGCGCTGCGGGAAGGTCAGGCCTTGCCCCGGCGTGCGCTTGGCGGCTGATTCGAGCGCGCGCAGCGTGGTGGTGCCGGCGGCGACCACGCGGCGGCCGGCGGCCCTGGCCTTGGCGATGGCCTCGACCGTGGCTTCGGGCACCTCGAACCACTCGCTGTGCATGCGGTGTTCGGCCAGGTTTTCGCTGCGCACCGGCTGGAAGGTGCCAGCGCCAACGTGCAGCGTGACGCGGGCGCTGTCGACCCCGCGCGCCGCCAGCGCCGCCAGCACGCCATCGTCGAAGTGCAGTGACGCGGTCGGCGCCGCCACCGCGCCGGGGCGCTCGGCGAACACCGTCTGGTAGCGCTGCTCGTCGTCCGGCGCATCGGCG
>NZ_JBFUGE010000035.1:0-24862 GCF_056403075.1 Ideonella sp. P3_A4
GCGCAAGAGCAAGACCCTCACCGGCCGCCATTTCGACGACCGCGCCACGCTGAAGAAGAAGGTGCGCAAGCCCAGCGGCGCGCTGAAGATCCGCGGCGCCAAGACGCACAACCTGCAGAACGTCAACGTCGACATCCCGCTCGGCGTGCTCGTTGTCGTCACCGGCGTTGCTGGCTCCGGCAAGAGCTCGCTGATCCACGGCTCGATGCCGGCCGGCGAAGGCGTGGTGTCGATCGACCAAGGCGCCGTCCACGGCTCGCGGCGCAGCAACCCGGCCACCTACACCGGCCTGCTCGACCCGATCCGCACTGCGTTCGCGAAAGCCAACGACGTGAAGCCTGCCCTGTTCAGCGCCAACTCCGAAGGTGCCTGCCCCGCCTGCAACGGCGCCGGCGTCATCTTCACCGACCTCGGCATGATGGCCGGCGTCGCCACCACCTGCGAAGAGTGCGAAGGTAAGCGCTACCAGGCCTCGGTGCTCGACTACAAGTTCGGTGGACGCGACATCAGCGAGGTGCTCGCGATGTCGGTCACCGAGGCCGCAGCGTTCTTCGGCAGCGGCAAGGCGCACACACCGGCCGCGCACAAGATCCTCGAGCGGCTCGCCGACGTGGGCCTGAGCTACCTGAGCCTCGGTCAGCCGCTGACCACCTTGTCCGGCGGCGAGCGCCAGCGGCTGAAGCTGGCCACCCACATGGGTGAGAAGGGCGGCATCTACGTGCTCGACGAGCCGACCACCGGCCTGCACCTGGCCGACGTCGAGCAACTGCTCGGCCTGCTCGACAGGCTCGTTGACGCCGGCAAGTCGGTCATCGTCATCGAGCACCACCAGGCGGTGATGGCACACGCCGACTGGATCATCGACCTCGGCCCCGGCGCCGGGCACGACGGTGGCAAGGTCGTCTTCGAGGGCCCGCCCGCCGACCTCGTCGCCAAGCGCGCCACCCTCACCGGCAAACACCTGGCGGCCTACGTCAGCGCCTGATCGGGGGCCTGTGGTCTTCGGCTGAGGCAGTCGCGCCTCACTTTGCGGCGAGGAGGTGTCTGCCGGAAACGTCGCGTAGAGTGCCCAGATTGCACCGCACCCGACCGACATGTTCCAAGCCTTTGAGCCCTTGCGACTTTCCGCCGCCTGCCGATGCGGCGCTGTGCGAGCAACTGTTGATGCGAACCCCATGCGTGGCCGGCGCGCCGGCCTGCATGTCGTCTGCTATTGCGACGACTGCCGGGCCTTCGCGCGGGCGGTGCGACGTCCGGATGTGCTGGACGAATTCGGTGGCACGGCCATCTGGCAGACGACACCGGCACGCCTGCGCTTCGACTTCGGTGCCCAGCACCTGCGCTGTCTTCGGCTGAGCGACAAGGGCATGCTGCGCTGGCACACCGCCTGCTGCAACACGCCAGTGGCCAACACCATGGTCAGCCCGGGCATGCCGTTCGTCGGCATATTCCACGCCTTCCTCGGGCTGGCGCCCGCGCAAGCCAAGGCCAAGCTCGGCCCGGCCACGTTCATCTACGGGCGTTCGGCACAAGGCGACGTCTCCGCCTTCGCAGAGCCCAAGGCCTCGCTGCGCACGATCTTGCGCATCGTCAGCTTCCTGCTGCGCGAAAAGATCGCCGGCGCGCAGCGGCCGTCGCCCCTGTTCGACGACGCCGGCCAGCCGGTCTCGTCGCCGCGGATCCTGCCAGTGGCGGAGCGCGAGGCGCTGCGCAAAATGGACACGTGGACCGGCGCCCAGCCGCCCGCGGCCGGCCCGCGATAACAGCACGGCCGCAGGGTTTGCCTGCCAACCGCGCCTGCCTTGCAATGAAGAGCCAGATCCGGGGATGTTGCCCCGGGGTCTGAAGTTGCTTCGGACCCAGCCCATGGGTGCTGAAGCCATCGTCACATCTTCGTGACGTGAGGCCGTGAACGCTGCCACGGCGCGAGCCAACGCTGGTCGTTGCCAAGAACTCCCTACACAAGCCGAAAGACCATCGGCCGAAATCTGGCCGCGTCAACGAACACCCCCGTCGACGCCAACGCGGGGCCGATCGGCCCCCTCAACAACCATCCCCATCACAACGGCAAAGGGATCCCATTCATGAAGTTTGCTGATTTCAAGATCGGCACGCGCCTCGCATCTGCATTTGGCGTCGTAGTGCTGCTATCACTGGCCTCGGCGGGCCTCGCGCTCACCAAGCTGTCGGCCATCCAGGCCAACCTGGAGGAGGTGGTCAGGGACAACAACGTCAAGATCGCGCTCAACCACGACATGGCCACGTCGGCACACATCATGGCGCGCGTGATCCGCACCATCGTCCTGCTTGAGGACAGCGCGGACATGGATCGCGAAATGAGCAAGGTCACGAAGGCTCGCGAAGACTACGCCAAGGCCTGGGAGGCGCTGCAGAAGTTTCCGCCCAGCGAGACCGCCAAGGCCATCCGCGCCAAGATCGATCACGCACGCGAAGCGGCCCAGCCACTGACCGACCGGGTCCTGGAGCTGGCGCATGCGAACAAGGACGCTGAAGCCGTCGTCGTCCTGCTGAAGGAAAGCGGCCCCGCCATGCAACATTGGCAGGACGCGATCGGCGAGAACATCAGCCTTCAGAAGGTCAACAACGAGAAGCAGTATGAACAGGCGGTGGCCGACTACACGCAAGCGCGCAATCTGCTGATCGCCACCAACGTCGTCAGTGTGGCACTCGCCATCTTGCTCGGCTGGCTGATCACACGTTCGATCACGGTGCCGATGAACCGCGCCAAAGACGCCGCCGCCCGCGTGGCCGAAGGCGACCTGACCGTGGCGCTGAGCGCCGACGGCAAGGATGAGACCGCGCAGCTGCTCGGCGCGCTGTCGCGCATGAAGGACAACCTCGTGCGCATCGTCTCGGGCGTGCGCGGCAACGCCGATGGGGTGGCCACGGCTTCGGCGCAGATCGCGCAGGGCAACAGCGACCTGTCTAGCCGCACCGAAGAGCAGGCCAGCGCGCTGGAGGAGACGGCGGCGTCGATGGAGCAGCTCAGCTCGACAGTCAAGCAGAACGCCGACAACGCCACGCAGGCCAACCAACTGGCGCTGAGCGCCTCGACGGTGGCAACCAAGGGCGGTGACGTCGTCGGCCAGGTGGTCGACACGATGAAGAGCATCAACGACAGCAGCAAGAAGATCGCCGACATCATCAGCGTGATCGACGGCATTGCTTTCCAGACCAACATCCTGGCGCTCAACGCCGCGGTCGAAGCCGCACGCGCCGGCGAACAAGGCCGCGGCTTTGCAGTGGTCGCCGGCGAAGTGCGCAACCTCGCGCAGCGCAGCGCCGAGGCAGCCAAGGAGATCAAGAGCCTGATCAACACGAGCGTGGAACGGGTGGAGCAAGGCACGGCACTGGTGGACCAGGCAGGAACGACTATGAGCGAGATCGTCGGCGCCATCAAGCGAGTGACCGACCTCATGGGCGACATCAGCGCGGCCAGCACTGAGCAAAGTTCAGGCGTGGCGCAGGTGGGCCAGGCGGTCAGCCAGATGGACCAGGCCACGCAACAAAACGCGGCCTTGGTAGAAGAGAGCGCGGCGGCAGCCGAGAGCCTGAAGACCCAGGCGCAGCAGCTGGTGCAGGCAGTCGCCGTGTTCAAGCTGGTGCATGTCGAGGCTTCGCCCTTGTAAGACACACAGCGGCGGGCCTGGCACAGCGTTGAGATCGACGCCCGCCCGGCCGCCACCGCGCCGTACTCAGCTCACTTCGGCACCCAGGCGTTGTCGAACGAGTCCTTCAGCGCGGTGCACTGGTAACTGCCTGCGACGCCGTATTTGCCCCCGTTCGAATTGACCAGCACGGCGCTTTCCACCACGATCGGGAACATCAGGTAGCAGGAATCCAGGCCACCGCTGCCGTGACTCCAGTCGCCGCCGTGGCCCAGGTAGACGCCGAACTTGCCGTTGACGAACCCACCGTATCGGGCCGGGTCCATGAGGCCAAGGTACTTGGCCTTCATTTCAGCGAAGGACGCCGCCGGGATCAGGTTGGAGGTGTAGCGCAGGTTGGCCAACACGTTGGCGATCTCGCGTGCACTGATGTGCCAACCGTAGCCGCCGCAGGTGAGGCCGCGCTGCGGCTCCGGGTAGCCTGCCTTCCCAGTGTCGGGGAACCGGTACTGGATCGTTGGATTCGGATCGGTGGGCCCGCAGTCCACCGAGACGCCGATGCCGCTGTAGAGCGACTGGGCCTCGATGATGAAAGCCGCGGCGGTCAACGAGCCGGCGTCGAACTCGGAAAACTTCACCGGATCGATCCCGATCAAGCCCGCGGCCAGCACACGCAGCATGCCGTAGTTGGCGTTGTTGTAGTTGAACGAGGTCGAGCCCACGGGCTTGGCGATCACCTCGCGCAACGAGGCGTAGTCCGAGCCCTTCACGCCGTTTTGGTCGATGCCGCTTTGGTGCGTCATGAAGCTCTTGAACGTCAGCAGCTCAACGCCGGCGCCCTTGGCCCAGTCGCTTGGCAGGTAGGGCGCGATTGGCGTGTCGGCGCTCAGGCCTTTGTCGGCGAGCAGCTTCATCACCACGATGGCCGTCAGCGACTTGCTGACGCTGGCCACGTGCATCTCCTTGGTCGGCGATTGCGCCGTGGCGGGTGCGTCGGCCGCCGTGCGTGCCAGGCCGCTCTTGCCCGAGCTGTGCAGCTGGCCGCCCAAGGAAATCGCATATGAATGGCCGACCGACTTGCTGTCGAAAGCACTGTGGATGTTGGCCTCGAAACGGGCGATGTCGAACACGATGGTGTTGGCCGACAACGAAAGCCCAAGCGCAAAGGGGCCGGAGGCGCCGACGTGGTCGCCGCTGGCGAGCGCTGCGTCGCCGGCGGCGAGCTGAGCGTCCGCCGGGTCGAGGCGGGCTTCAGACACACCTGCCGCACGCGCCTGGTCGTTCACGTCATGGGCGATGCGTTGCGAGGTCAGGCTGAGCTGCAGCTGCACATCGCGCAGGCGTACGTCGGTGGCGTCGTTGGCGACTGCAATCGTGTCGACCAGCGAGCGCTGCGCGTCGCCGAGAGCCGCCAGGGTGGCGTCGAGGTGGCCGAGCGACTGGTCGCCGCTGCCGTCACGATAGGCCGCCCAAGCCGTCTCGACAGACGCCAGCGCAGCGCGCAACGGCACCGCCACGCGCGGCTTGGCCTTGGCCAGCAGGTTTTGCAGCACCTCGATCTGCGCAGGCAGCCGCACCGCCGTGGCGGCGGGGTCCCTGGGTGACTGGATCGGTTCCCCCTTGCCGTCGGCCACGGGGGTCTGCAATTCGAGCTGGCGGGCGAGCCGCTCGATCTCGGGCGTCACCTGAGCCTGCACTGGCGACGACGCGGCCAGCACCAAGGCAATGGCCGCACCGATCGGCGACAGCAGCTTGCGGGGCGCTCGGGCATGGGATGAAAGAGAAGCAATCACGGAGGTCTCCTGAGGTGGTTGATCGAAGTGACCGAAGCTTAGGAAGCCATGCAGCGCATGCACGTCCAGAAAGCGCGAGGCCCATCCGGCAAGCGCACGTTTTGCAGGCGCCTCCCTCACCCTAGGGGTGGGACCGCCCCTGCCTCAGGGAGGGCTTCGCGGGCGACTGCGCGATACGCTGGACCCCTTAGCGCCGCTTCATTTCTTTCGGCCGCGCTCAACGTCTCAGAAGTTTGACGACCTTGAACTGCTCGCCTGCCACCCGCTCCCCACTGCCACTGGAACGGCACCGCCTGTTCCACAGCCACGACGTGGACGAGGCCCGCGAGTTCGTCGCGCGCATCTTCTGCCCGCACGAGTTGTCGCCGTTGGATGGTGGCCAGCTCGACGCCTGCCACCACAGCGCAACGGTGCATCGGCATGCCAGCATCAACTACGTGCAATACGGCGCGGCCGTCCGGATCGAGCCGGGCTACCTGCGCGAATTCTTTCTGCTGCAGATGCCCTTGCGCGGCGGCGCCAGTGTGCGCTGCGGTGGCCAGAGCGTCGAGTCGCATCCGCTGCTCGCGTCGTTCCCTTCGCCCACCGAGYCGCTCAGCATGCGCTGGGCCGAGGACAGCCCGCAACTCATCGTGAGGCTTGATCGCCGGGCCCTGTCCGCCAAGCTGGAGTCACTGCTGCAGGCACCGCTGCGCCAGCCGCTGGTGTTCGACCTGGGGGTCGACATGGGCCGCCCGGAAGCACGCGGCGTGGCCGCCTTGGTGGGCTATTTGCAGTGCGCGCTGGAGAGCGGCCTCGGCTTTGCCGGTCAGCCCGCTCTGGCGGAGCAGGCCGAGAACCACCTGCTGTCCACGCTGCTGCTCAGCCTGCCGCACAACCACTCCACAGCCTTGTCGTGCGGTGCTCGCGCCACGTCGGACGGCAGCGGCACGGTGTTGCCACGCACCGTCAAGCGCGCGCAAGAGATTCTGCGGGCGCACCTGGAACTGCCGATCACGCTGGAAGAGCTGTGCACGTTGACCGGTGCCAGCTCGCGCGCGCTGCAACAAGGGTTTGCAAGGCACGCCGGCACCAGCCCCATGACATGGCTGCGCGAGCTTCGCCTCGACCATGTCCGGGCCCAGTTGCAGGCCTCGGCCGGCGACGGTACCAACACGGGTGCGACCGTCAGGGTGGCGGCCGTGGCGGCGCGCTATGGCTTCTTCCACCTGGGTCACTTCGCGGCGCACTATCGTCGTCGCTTCGGCGAGTTGCCTTCCGAGACCGCGAGTGGCTCGCAGGGCGATGGCACGATCGCCTGCGGGGCTCACCGAATGACCGCGGTGAACCCTTCTCGCTTGTCGCGGCTCGCAGCACAGTCACGCGCCCAGGCACCCGAGGTCAGCGCGCGTCCAGTGACACGCTCTTGACCCTTTACCCCCTGCTCGTCGAGCAGCTCGATGCTCAGGCGTAAGGCGTGCCTGCCAGGGCGGCTTTCAGGCCGAGCGCTCCCTTGTCCACGATGGCGAGAAAGAGCGCTTTGGCTGCCTCGGCATCCTGCCTTTCACGATAGAGCCGGTGTGCCTGGATGAAGGCCACGCTCCACGTCGCCAGGAGCAGGCTGGCCGCCATCTCAGCGGCCGGGTCGGCAGGGTCTCGCCCAACGCATTCGGACAGCGCCACCGCAACCACTTGCGCGAGTTCGTCGCGTATCGCCCTGGCCCGTGCCTTGAGGGTTTCGCTGCCCGCGATCGTGTCGATGAAGCTCTGGCTCTGCGCAGAGAAATTGAGATAGGGGCTCTGCTGCGCAACCAGCCGATGCGCGAGCAGGCGCAAGGTCTCGATCGGCGTGATGCGGGGATCGCGCTGGCGCAAGGCCTGGCGCAGGGTTTCGCGGCCCTCTTCCTCGCGGTCGAAGAACATGTCCTCTTTGCGAGGAAAGTGGTTGAACACCGTCATCCGCCCCACGTCGGCGGCGTCGGCGATTTCGTCCACGGTCACGCGATCGAAGCCTCGCTCCCAGAACAGGCGCGTGGCGACATCCGAAATGCTTTGTCGTGTGGCCAGGCGTTTGCGGGAGCGGCGGTCAGAGGGCATTGACATGCGCTGATTGTATTGAGTACAGTTTATGTACCGAGTACATATTTGAGTCGAATACATGAACAGGCCGCTTGTCGTCATCTTCACCGCCATCGTTCTCGATGCCGTGGGCATCGGCCTGATCTTTCCGATCCTGCCTTCGCTACTGCAAGATGTGACCGGCGCCGCGAACGTGGCGCCTTACGTCGGCGTCATGATGGCCCTCTACGCCGCCATGCAGTTCGTCTTCGCACCCGTGCTCGGTGCGCTGAGTGACCGGCTGGGCCGACGCCCGGTGCTTCTGATCTCGCTCGCGGGAGCCGCCATCAACTACCTGTTCCTGGCCCTGGCGCCCAATCTGTGGCTGTTGCTGCTCGGCCGCGCCATTGCGGGCCTGACCAGCGCCAACACCTCGGTGGCGGCCGCCTACATCACCGACATTTCCCCCGAAGACAAACGCGCGCAGCGCTTCGGTCTGCTGAACGCCATGTTCGGCATCGGCTTCATCGTTGGCCCAGTGCTCGGCGGCGCCCTCGGCGAACATGGGCTGCGGCTGCCCTTTGTTGCGGCCGCCATGCTGAACGCCTGCAATCTCCTGCTGGCGTTCTTCATGCTGCCGGAGTCGCGTACACCGACCCGCGAGCCTTTCGACCTGGCCGCGCTGAGCCCGCTGCGGCCACTGCGCTGGGTGTTCTCGGCGAAGAGCTTGCTGCCCATCACCCTCATCTTCTTCACCTTCAGCGCCGCTGGCGAGGTCTATGGCACCTGCTGGGCGCTCTGGGGAAGCGACACCTTTCAATGGAACGGGCTGTGGATCGGCCTGTCGCTTGGCACCTTTGGCATCTGCCAGACGCTGGCCCAGGCCTTCCTTCCCGGCCCTGCCGTGAAGCTGCTCGGTGAGCGCGCGACCGTCCTGACGGGCATGGGCAGCGCGTGCATCGCGCTGATCGTCATGGCCTTCGCCAACCAAGGCTGGATGGTCTTCGCGATCATGCCCATTTTTGCGCTCGGCGGTATCGGCGCACCGGCCCTGCAGTCGCTCGCGACTCGACAGGTCGGCGAGAGCCAGCAGGGCCAGTTTCAGGGTGTACTCGCATCGGCAGTGAGCCTGGCCTCGATCATCTGCCCCCTGGCGTTCTCGAGCGTCTACTTCACCGTCAGAGCGCAGTGGCCCGGCGCGATCTGGCTGTCGGCCCTGGTCGTCTACGCGATCATGGTGCCCCTTGTGCTCGACTTGCGCTTCGAGAACCCGGCAGCGTCGCAACGCCCTGGCAATGCTCGTGCGGCGTGAACTGGCGCCACGAGTTCTCGTGGGATCGGGATCGCAGACTGTTCAGTCTCGTGTCACGCACACGCGCGAGATGCCCGACTCATTGCCGCCACCCGCCAGCGCCAGCTTGACCAGGTCCCCGGCATCGGACTTGAAGTTGATGACCAAGGGCGACGGATACGGCGGGCCTTGATCGAAGGTACCGACGACCTGGCCCGCGCTGTCGATCGCATTCACCGTGATGGCCATGCCCGTGTGCGCCTTGAGCTCCAGATGGAGCTTCCTGCCCGCGAATGGCGTCTTGATCGTGGCGCCCCGGCCATCGAAGATGATCGCGTGATCGAAGATCGAGTTGCGCTCGTTGCCGAAGTCGAACTTGAATCCGCCTTGGCGATAGTGCTGGGGCAGCAGCGTGCCTTCGTCGAACCCAGCGAAACTGGTGCATTTCGTTTGGGCGCCCCATGCGGGCGCCAGGCCCGCCGCGAACGCACAGGCCGCGACGGCGCCAAAGCGAATGGCGCGACCGACTGAAATCCCTCTGCTTTCTGGCATGTTTTCCTCGCAATGAATGAGTGGTGAAGTGGAGTGACACCTGCGTCCTCGGGCAAACCCCAGAATGACCGCAACACCTTGCCCGCTGAAGCTCGCCTGACGCGTGTGTCATGCCGTGAGTCCTGGCTTCGCATCAAAAGGTTGCATGGCGTACCCATAATGCGTTAGACGGGCGACGCCATTGGACGCAAGCGCCCAGAAGGATTCTCAGATGAAGAACCTTCGACAACGCGGCCGACGCGCTGAACGGCAAGCTGATGCGACGGATGGCGTGGCGGGCTGCGGTTCGGGTGCAAGCGGGTTGTGCCTTGCTGCCGTCGCCGCCCGACTACTCGGTCCCAGTACGCCGGCGCCTTGGGCAGGCGCTCGAAGTCTTCGGGCGAATGATTGGCCCGCGCGGCGAGGTACGCGTGCCGGTGCGCAGCACGTTGACGATCAACAACGGCGAAGCGCTGCGGCAGGCCGCGCTGGCGGGCACCGGCATCCTGATGCAGTCGGGCCCGCTGCTGGACGACAACCTGAGCGCCGGCCGCCTGGTGCGCGTGTTGTCGCGCTACGCCCCACCCCCGCGGCCGGCCCACTGGTCTACCTGCCGGACCGGCGCCATGCGGCCAAGGTGACGTGCTTCGTGGACTACGTGCTGGCACAGCTGGGGTGACCACAGCGCTTCGCTGCTGACCCCGATGCGCTGAGACCCGCAATCTACCTGGCGCTGCCTGCAAGTCTGGTCGCGAGCCTGTCGAGCTCGGCGCTGTGCAGCAGATCGATGCACTTCATGGTGTTGTACTCGGCCCCTGTGGACCCTTCATAGCGGCGGGCTGCGTAGGTCTCGACCAGCTTGTGCAGTTCGTTGTAGGCCTCGATGCCTTGTCGACCGAACTCCAGGTAGGCGCCCGCCGTGGCATTGGCATCCGCCTTGGTGCCAGCGTCTTTTGAAACGGCGGCCAGGCAAGCGCTGAAGGCCCAGTTCTTGAGCAGATCGCGCTGCGAGTAGGTCGAGGTCATGGGCTGTCCGGCTGGCGGCTGGCCTGCGGCGGCAAGGACGGTCAGCGTCGACAGAAGGACGTATGCAATGCGCTTCATTTGAAATCCCACATGGCCGTCGTCGGCGGCACGGACAGGCCGTTGTGCGGATCATTCATCAAGTGGCTTGCGTGCGCGCAGTGCGCTCCCTTCTACCGCATTCGCCCAGCGCACAGCCCGTCGCTGGTAGCCTCTGCGCTTGATCAGACATCCTACGATTGGGAGATAGCCGTGGTTCACTCGTGCGAGATGTATCCCGACGACGACGCCTGGGATGCGATCCATGTCGCCATCGAAGAAGGTATGCAGCCTCCATGGCCGACGATGAGGCTTCATCTCCAACCCCAGGACACATCATTGCCGGCGTGGAGCGCTCTGCTGCAACTCGTGGAAGATGCCGCTCAGGACCGGCGCGAGACCTTCTCTCCACGAAGAGAACTGGGCTCGGCGCTGTGGGATCAGGTAGTGGCCTTGCCGCCATCTATCGCGACGCTCAAGCACGTCAGGAAGCTTGACCTGTACAGGAGCAGCCTACTTCGCATTCCGCCCGAAATCGGAGCGATGGAAAGCCTGGAAGAGTTTGTCCCATACACCTCGTACGGCCTCCATTGGTTCCCGTACGAGATCACTCGCTGTCGGCGTCTTCGAGCGAGCACGGTAAGCACGAGGGCCCTGTATGGCAACTACAAGTACAGGCCTCCATTTCCTTTCCTCGATCCGGTGGTGGCCGATCTGGTTCCAAGTCGCTGCAGCGTCTGTGACGGTGCGCTCCATCAAGATCACGTGGAACAGCGCTGGGTATCACTCGTCGTCGCCACCGACGTGCTCCCGCTGCTGGTCAATGCGTGCTCGGCGTCGTGCCTGGAAAGGCTACCGGCTGCACCGGAAGGCTACGTCAAAGGTCCGCACAAAGGAGGGCCGCAACTTCGGCAGCCTGCGGCCGAGCGGTGACTCTTCCCAGGCTCTTGATCACTAGGTTGTACGAATGCTATGCATTTGGGGCAGGATTCATGGGCGCTCTCGAACCAACATCTATCAATGACTCAAGTCAAGTGTCAGCCAAAGTTTGACCAGAGTTTCCGCCTACTCCTCAGCGCGCTGTTGTGGCTCCTGCTCGCACTACCAGCGGCGTCCTTCGCCATTGGAGGTAGCGGGGCGTCGTCGGGTTGCGAGTCCGAGGTCATGGGCAGGATTGCTGCACGCGAAACGGCAAGTGAACTGGCGACCGCGATTGATGCTGAGGTGAGCCGCCGTATTCAATCAGCCTCGGCTTCCGCCAAGCCTAAGGGCATCGTGACAGAACCGCGTTTCGGAAGCAGCAAGGTCGCCCCACCGCTTGCCAGCAAACCTCAGGACATGGCAACTGTCCGCAAATCCGTGGTCAACATGGCGATCGCGTGTTCACATCCCGTAGGGGCTCGGATGCTCGACTACGCCGCGGCGGCAGGCAACCTTGAAAACCTCAAGTACCTCTTGGTCGAAGGCGCGGATCCCGACGCTTACGAGCCCACTACCGGTACTACCGTTCTGATGAGATGCGTGGACATTACGTCCAGTGATCACGTCCAGTCGCCTCGTTCGATTCCGGACCGATCGGCACAACAAGTACAGCTGAAACTTTCGGCCTACGCGCTCCTCCTGGCCAACGGGGCGTCGGCCGAGCGAAAGGCAAGGTACGGGGAGAGTGTGTTCCATCTTTGCAATGATCCTGCAGTGCTCGGCCTGCTTTTCAAGGCCGGCACCAAACCGCCCGTCGAAGCGCTCTACGGCACCGGCAACGGACCGGAAACTACGGCATTCGATCTTCGCGTATATGAAGCCGTGACCACCGGCCACAGTCTTGACCGGCAACAGTCGGTGACCATTGCAAAGCTATTGGCTCCGCATAGTCAGACGACGCGGCTCAGCGCCAGGACGCAATTCGCGCTTTGCCATTCGTGCAGTGGTACCGAGATGGTCGAAGAGTGCAAGTTACTGGCCGAGTTCGTCACCGTGCCGGACAAGCGAATCCTCGTCAGCAGAGGCTGGCCTCAGCTCGACCGCAGGCGAGAGCACCGTTGCAACATGCTGCTCTTTCCTGAATTCGCAACGACGCCGGCGGGCAGGGCCATTGCCTGGGATGGTCAATGACATGGCATGTTGGCTCGGGCATCGCCAAAGACGCCAGGCGACCCGATCGCTAAAAGCGATGTGACCCACATTCGGTTAGCCATCTTGGCCCTTCTCCGGTTCACTTGCCGCTGAGCCGTCGATCCTCTTCTTGTAATCGAAGTGGTCTTGGCTTCCAAGGGCAAGCAAGACGAGCGTCGCCAGGCCTCCAACAGCGAAGCTGGCCGCGTCAAACCAGAGCGGCGTGAATGGGAGCCACAGGCGATATGCGATCAGCCAAAGGATCGGCGCCGCTAGAACGACGGCGAAGGTCACACGAAGAAGACGCGCTGCTTTGCTACGCACTGCGGCGGCGTTGATCATGCGCGCCCTAGCGTTTGACATTGGTGGCGTCGTCCGCCTTGGCGGGCGGCATCCCCTCGATGAGAGGACTAGGCGACCGGTCGCTGATCACGCCAACGATCGGCCCCAGATCTGCTCGCCGGTCGTCTCGCTTGAGGTCTGCCGAATACAGGCTTGACACCACGCCATCCAGGTACAGCGCATCCTTGCAGTGCAGGACATCTCGGAAGAAGACGGCCATTTCGTAGGAGGTGACGGGCCGCTCGGATATCACGAAGAAGGCGACGCCTCCAGATGTGCCGACACCGTTCCGGATGAGCCGCGATGTTGACGCTGCATTGAACGCTGGATGAATGACGCCGTTTCTGAGGAGCAGTGGGCCCGATTGAGTCGCGAAGTGAATGCCGTTGGCGACCTGTGGATACTCTCCGGCTTCCACAATCATCGGGCCGGATGGGGCGAGCGCAAAGACGCCGTTTGGCTTCAGAAAGAAGTTTCCGCTTCCGGCCGCGGTGTTGAGTGGGGAGACTTGCTTTCCTTCCACGACCAACAGGCCTACCGGCGAGAAGTCGGGGTGGTACATCCCCGCGTTCATGGCGAACAGCAGCTTCTTGCCCTTGCCATGCAACCAAGTCGACAGATGGTCGAACTGCTTAAACGGCTTGCCCTGCTCGTCAGCCCAGAACACCTGCAAGTTCTCGGAGGCAGGGTCAACACGAACCACTGTGAATGGCTGATCCGATGCCTCAGCGGTGAAGCTGGCTGCCAGAACGAGGAAGGCGAGAAGGACGCCTCTTATCGTGTAACGCCTAACGTTCGACGCAAGAGGTGTCATGGGTGCTCACGCTGGTTGCTGGGTGACAGCTGCAGCCAAAGCTGCGCGTCGAACGGAACCAGTGTTGCGCCGGCACCCCGCTTTGACGAGTATTTGTCAGCGGGCCCGAACAGCACCTTCTCGTAAGACACGCGCAGGACAACGTACTGCGTGCCTTCGAATGGAGCAGCCAGGCGACGAAGAAGCGCTGGATCGAGCAGAACTTTCGCCGCCAGCTTTTCGCGTTCTCCGGGCTTTGCACTGGCCATTCGAGCGGCCCATTCCGGCTGCGCCAGCGCCGAGTCGGCGATGTGTTGGGAAAGCCACGGAAAAGCAACGGCTCTTCCCAAGGCCAACGAGGCAATTCTTGTGGCGCCACTGGGGCGGCTTTGCAGCCACGCGGCCACAACCTGGCGGTACGTCGTTTCGTCAACCGTGCAATGTTCGAAGGCAGTGGTGTGCGGCCGGAACGACGCGGACGACCAGGTGGGGTGTTCTTCGATGAACGGCGAGCAGGCCAGAGCAAGGCTCGGGCCGATAGCAAGGCAGATGGAAACGAGGGAGCGAGCGATCACGCGCCTGCGCACTTGGAGGCACCTAACGTCAGGCACAAGCGGCAATCTTGACGAGGGGCGACGGCGACGTCACGTTCGCCTTGTGGAAACGTGCGGATTCGACGCGAGGATCTCTTCGAAGATCGCGAGGTCGCGCTCGCACAGAGCGTTGCAATCGGCCCATCCGTCAAGGACGAGGACGTACGACTCCTCGGGAGGCCACGACAGGTAATCGTTAAACGCGTCCCAACTCGTTCCGCTCCAGTGGCCGCCGGCCTCGTGTATCAAGCCATCGTTGAACGCGGACACGAATGCGTCCATCGTGTGCACGCCGCGGAGACTAATTTGATATTGGCGGTTGGCCTCAGTCATGTGGGCAGGATGCTATCGCTTTGGTCCTCGCGTCCGCCTGAGTGGCAAAGCTCCAAGATGCGGGAGGTAGGCCGCAACGGCAACTGCTCCATCATGTCACGCAGGTACGCATACGGGTCGCGGTTGCAATGAAAGACACGACCCTGACGCCCCTGCTTGGCGAGAAGGCCCCACGCCATGGCGCTATCGTTTGGTGAAGTTGAAATGAGCCGAAACCGCGATCCGATCAACCTCTAACGCAACATCTGGTGGAAACGGATCAAACGGCGCCAGCTCGCGAACAATCCAAATTGCGTGCGTTGACAAGATCTTCGAGGGTGCGCTTGTGACCTCAATGTCTTCAACTTCGCCATTCTTTCGGACCGTGAGAAGTACGGTCACTCGGCCGTACAACGAGCTGTCACCGTACTTCGGAAAATTCTTCGTGCCGAAATCTTCTATCCGCTTGCTCAGCCTGTAGTAGTAGTCGCGAAACGCCGGCTCTGTCGTGACCGACGATACGTATCGCGTACGCGTCTTGCTTTCCGAATTGATGCGTTTCTCGATCTCGGCGAGCAGCCGGTTCAACTGAAGAAATCGCTCGCGCCGCTCGCGCGACTCTTTCGAGTCGTCGTCGTATGAGGGCAGCGGAATCATGGACAACTCCCTGCGGATCTGATGGAGAAGTTCCTGCTGCTCTTCCTGCCTCTCCGCAACTTGAACCGCTTCTGCGCGATCAAGTTTTCGTTCTTTTCTAATCTCTCTTGCACTATCGGTCGCTGCGGCTTGCGCCATCGCCAACATAGGTGCAGGCATTGCGCAAGCGACAAGCAAGACCGTGCAGAGGAATCGACGCAATCGCGGGCTATGAGGCATGACAGGAGATCAAGACGGGCGACGGGGACGCCGGACAAGGCATTCTTGCCGCAATCGCTTCGAACCTAGAAGGGGCGCACTTGTGTCGACACGCTGGGCCGTGACCTGTTTGGGCCCTCACGTCACCCGCCAGGCACAAAGCGTTGACTCAGCGGCTACACGGTTCGGTGGCTTCCACCATCGTTCAAGTCGAACAACTGATCCAACTCAACCCAAAGCGGCTCGCACAGTCCCGCACGATGGGCCGAAGCCTTGAACTGCGGCTGCTCGCTGGCGTACATGCTTCGCAGGCTGTCTTTGCCGTCTTCGACGCAGGCGCGCACATTGGCCAGGCGATCTGCAGTCTTGACGATCAGTGCCAGTTCAAAGTCTTGGCCAACGGTCGCCAGCTTCGCATAGGTCTTGGCCTTGCGGATCTTGCGAGTCTCGCCGCGTTCGTCCGTGAGCAACTCGACGCAGCCTGCCACGAGCGCACCAAAGCTGTCGTGCACGTCGTTCAACGTGGCGGACGTGTCCTCCACTGTGTCGTGCAAATAGGCGATCACCTGGGCCGTCTCGCCGTAGGGCTCAACGATGGCGGCCACGGCATCGAGATGCCAAACGTACGGATGATCGCCGTAGCGCTGCTCTCCGTGAACGCGAATCGCAAAGTCTCGGGCGGCTTGGATCAGGGACATGGAAACCTCGGAATGCCGGAAGCCTACCAGTCAATCGCGTGGGCTCGGCGGCCCCCGAGTTGCAATACAAGACCTGCCCCCGAGGCTGGCTTGACTTCCTGCCCCTGAACCTCCCTCAGCTCATGTGCTCGGTCTACTTCAACGCGTGCCCCTTAAGTAGCGGGCATGACGGCCAAGTCGGATCGAGGATTAGGAGGCGCTTGCGCGCACGAGTTGCACCTACGCGGAGGATCTTGCGGCTCCGCTCGTACGGTGGTTTATCGCGAAACCAGACGAACGACGACGTGGGTTGAACGCCGCCGAAGCTGGGCTCTCTGACCAAGATTACACCGTCAAATTGCTTGCCCTTGGCCTTGTGAATGTTCATCACATGCAGACCCAGAGGCGCTTCGAGGCCATCTAGGATCTGCTCTTGCGCGAGCGCCAAATCGAGTGCGCGACGCGCATTGGTGTAGGCACCGTCGCGAAGCCATTCCGCCGATAGTCCCTCAGATATTCGGTGGCCTCGCCGGAAAGCAACGAGGAAGTCCAGCTGCGAGGCCGCTCTGGCAAGTTCAGCTTGCCCCGACTCGCGCAAGCGGTGCTTGACGGTCAACCAATCCGCAGAAGGATCGCCTGTGAAACCGTCAGCTTGAAGCCGGCCAATGACTTGCCGCAAAGCGTTGGCGATATTGAGGCCTAACGCGTTTCCGGCTCTGATTTTCGAAGCCTGCTCACGCAGCTTGGCCACCGCAGGCTTGCCAGTTCCGGTCGCACTCTTGGCCGAGGCCAACAGTTCCATGCACGTCGCAACGTCCACCTCCACATTGGCCGTTGAACTCGGTTCGAGGAGAAAGGCGGCGAAGCGCGCCGAGAGCATCGCCTCTGCCTCGTCGAACAGMAACTTGTGCCTCACAGGCTTGCCGACGTTGGTCCCGATGGCATTGAGGGCATTCGACACTTTCAATGCGCTGTCTCGACTTGAAGTCAGGATGGCGACAGTTCTAGCCGAATTTCCCGTCTCTTTGCGAATGGAGTTGTGTAGTTCACAAAGAGCCCGTCGGAGAAGGTGATTCCAGTTGGGTTTCTTCCCACGCCCAAATGGATAAGAGATCGTCGAGACACCCTTGTAAGGCGCACCTCGCGGCTTCATAGTAAGGATATCGTTGGCGAAGTTCAGGATTTCCGAGTCCGGGCTGCGGTGGTTGTCGTCTCCAAGGTCAACATCCAGTGGGTCGAGTGCTGCGCGAATGGCCTGAACCCTCTGTGGGCCCACCCCCGGCAAGAAGTCGAAGATTTGCTGCTCCAAATCGGCTAGGCAGATTATTTGCGTGAGCGGCGCTAGCAGTTCGATGCAACGCCAGGCGTTGTCGCCTGTGTCCTGCGCCTCGTCAACGATGACAATAGGATGCCTGAGAGCGACCGCCGATCGCAGCGGCTCGCATTGAGCCAACAGCTCGGCCGCATTTGGAGCGAAGAGGTCGAAGGCAATTCGCCCCATTTCCCAAGAAAGCCGTTCGCGCTCCGCGCTCCATTGCTCCCATCCCTTGTCCTCTTCCTTGATGCCGCCGGAGATCGCTCTTTCGTCATGCGGCAACAGGATGGATAGCTTGCGTGGCGCGCCGAGTAGATAGGCGTTGGCTTTGAGCAGCTCCCAGAAGAAGGAGTGAAAGGTCTGGATAGAAAGCATCGCCAACTCAGCCTCGGGCACTTCCAGCTTGGCAGCATCCAAAACTCTGGTCACTGCCGCACGCGAAAAGCTGAGGAACAGCACGGTCTGGCCCGGTATTAGGCCTTGCCGGATGCGGGCTAGGGCCTTGCGCAATGCGATGGTTGTCTTGCCGCTCCCTGGCCCACCAATGACCAGCGCGTGCCCTTGGCAGGCCAACACGCTATTGCGCAAAGGGCAGGCTTTGGGCTCCACCGGATCGCTTCGACGCTAGGTAGCAGCAGGCTTGGCGGCGGCGGCTTCAGGCGCCTCTTCCGGGATCTGCGGCATGGCCGCCCAGACTTGGTAGAGGAACTCCATGACGGTCTTGGGCAGTTCGTCAAAGGCACACTCGTCGAACAGCCGAGCCGCCCAACCCGCACCCTTGCTGCTTCTGAGCGCCTCGAATGCGAGCCTACGCACGCTCTCCTCGTTCGGCGGTTGCGTCGTCGGGATGTGCTCAGCTTCGCCTCCATCGCGAAGAGCTTCGAGAAAGGACCAGAGCCTGCCAGCCGGCATCTCCTGAGTGATAAGCGCCTCGAACCCCTTGAAGGAGATCTCCTTGTTGACGTCAAAAGCAGCGGCAAACTGCTGCTTGCGCTCGTCAGTGCGCTTGGGTATGAGGTCGTAGAAGCCGAAGGTTTTCAAGCCTAGTGTCTTGAAGAACTTGCCAAACTTGGGCATATTCGATTCGCCATAGGCGTAGAAGAAAGTCGCGCCGAGAATGTCTAGGGGCTGAAAGCCACCCCATTCAAGCGCCTCCTCGATCCTGCGCGCAGCCACGGGCAAAGCGTGAAACTCAGTCAGTCCTTCGACGACGATAGCTGCCTTGCCGAGCATGCACTCACACAGACCCCAACGCGCATACTGCTTGAACTCTTTGTCAGTGAGTCCAGCAGCATCGGACACCTTGCGCGCACTGACAGTCCCAGCCTCACGCACTAACAGAAGCGTGTGAGAGGGTTCGAACCGCTCTATAACAAAAGGCGAATGCGACGTTACGAATGCCTGCGTGGTTCTCGTCAGCAGGTATTGCGCAATGCGGCGTTGCGTTGGTGGAGGCACGGCGATCTCAGGCTCCTCCATCGCGAAGATGACTGAGTCGGGCTTCAACTCGGCTATGAACGAAAGCAGTGCAAGCACAAGCGTGTTGAGAGTGCCAGTCCCTGCGTGCGCGAATGGAACATGGTCCTGATCAGACGTCAAGGCGAGGAAGAACGCCATGGTCTTGCGGAGATGGTCGCGCGTGAGCTCCGAGACATGAAGCTTGGTGGCGTTTTCTTGCGCGTCCATTGGGATGTAGCGCGCCAGCTTCTTCTCAATGCTACGAAGTACCGGGGCAATCTCAGCAGCATGGGCTTCTATATCAAGACCGCGCAGGCTCTGAATGGTCTTCTCCCAGAGGGTCGTACGGATGCCCTTGGTGCGAAGGATGATGTCTAGCAGACTGCCGCGCTCCAAACTCAAAGCACGCGTGCCAGTGCGTAGCGCACGTAGATAGAGGAAGCCGAACTGGCGCTTGATGGGCTTTGGCACCCGTTCAAGTTCACCGTCTGGTTTGTCGGGGCTGTGGGAAAAGAAGGTCCTAGCAGTGAACTCGTCCTCCTCCTGGTCATATTGACCAATCGTTTCGAGCCGAAGGCAGGGAACGGAATTTGGTGCGTTGGCCAACCCTATTTCGCCAGTCACGAGCAATCGGTTGTCGGCGACGTGCCAGAACTCCAGGTGCCCGCCGCACTTGATGAGAATTTCGTCACTGGGTTCGATCAAGACGGCTTCAATGCGAATCCTCACTGACTCGCGCTCACCGCCTTCTTCAACGGGCGGGAGCAAATACTGCGCGTTGTAGAAATCGAATTCGTCTATGGGTGGGATGCGATTGAGTCTGTCGGTGCCCAGCACGAGATCCAGTGCCTCACAGATGGTGCTTTTGCCCACATTGTTCGAGCCCACAAAAAGCGTGTGCCCTTCGAAGAGCAACTTTGCAGACTTGATGCCGCGAAAGTTAGCAATGTCCAGGCTGACTACTTTCATGTTTGCTCACCTTCGATGTGCCGCCAACCACAGTTGCCCGCGAGATCGAATGTGATGCCGCGGACAAGACAATCACAACTGGTCGTAAGAAGCCCTCACCCAAACACCCCCCTCACCACCTCCGCATTGCTCATCCCACCCACATTGCCCAACGTCGACGATGAAGCCACCTGCCAGCACGCCAAATGCGCCAGCGCATTCACCATCACCGGTGTCAGGTACAGCTGGGTGAAGGTGTTGTAGAGCGGGAAGTCGTCGACGCTTTCGATGTCGAGGGCGATGCGGGTTTCGGTGGGCAGTTGGCTCCACCAGCTGTTGACGTTGTCGTTGTAGACCCAGAGCACCTCCACAGCCTCTTGAGCGGGCACGTTGAACCACGGGTTGTTCAGCACGCGCAGCGTCTGGCGCACCAGCATCGCGCCGCCGCTGCGTTTGGCGGCGAGCAGTTTTTGCTTCAGCTCGTCGAACGCGCAGGTCTCGAAGACCTGGTTGTGGCGGAACAGGCGTGCGGCACCGGTGCCGGGGTCGTAGGGGCCGTAGGGCACGTAGCCGTGGGCCGGTGAGAAGGGCTGCAGGCCGAACAGCGGCGGCAGGTCGCTGGAGACGACCGTGTCTTGCCGCGCCGGGTCGCGCCGCACGCCCTCGTCGGTGTTGATGAAGACGATGAGGCGCGGCACGCCGCGGGCCAGCAGCGCGTTGAGCCCCAAGTTCTCGAGGCTGCCGCCGTCGGCAAAGCGGTAGTCGAGCGCGGGCTGTTCGGCGCGGCCCTTGACCGGCCAGTAGTTGTAGCGCGGCACCAGGCCGCGGAACTCGGGGTACTGCTCTTCGAACATCTGGGCGAAGGCCGCGCTGCTGCAGCCGGCGATGTCGCTGAGCGAGAACGCACGCTGTGGCCGGCTGGTGTGCACCTCACCGGGGGCGCCTTCGCCGAGGTAGGTGCTGCGCATCGCGAACGAGTCGACCAGGCCGCCGCCGATGTCGCCCGGCTGGTGCGCGCTTTTGGGGAAGGCGGCGCGCACGCCAAGCATGAAGTTGGCCTCGAAGGGCATCAGTTCGGCGTCGGCACCGTCGTTGTTGAACAGGCTGGTGTTGAAGACCGGGTACGGGCGCTTGCGCTGCACGGTGATGAAGTCGTCCGCGCGCAGCGTGGGGTTCTGCGCCAGGATGYCGTTGAGGGCGTTGAGGTAGCCCTCGGTCCAGCTGAAGTAGCGCGGGTCGAAGCCGTCGGCCGTCGGCGACCACAGGCCGTAGTCTTTCAGCACCTGCTCGCCGATGAAGCCTTGCCACAGCTCGCTGTTGGCGTAGCCGTAGTCCTCTTTCAGGCGGTACAGGTTCTCGACGACACGAGCGGGGTCGAAGCGCGTGGGCACCCAGCCCAGGTTGTTGGGCGGCAGCTCGTCGAGCCGGCCCAGCGTCAGGCGCGATGGGTCGAGTTCGACATCGCCGAGGAAGTTGTCGTCCGAGATCGTGGACGGCAGGTAGGTGAACAGCGTGTTGGCCCAGGTGCCGCCCGAGACCGACGAGATCGCGAACGCGTCGTCGAGCAGGCCCAGGTGGCGCAGGCCACGCAGCTGGCCCATGGCGCAAGACAGTGCGCGGCTGCCGCCGCCCGAGAAGCACAGGCCCACCGAGCGTGCGCCCGGTTGTGGGCTGCGGGCCGAGTCGGGCGCGCGCTGCGCGGGGCGCAGCGGCAAGATGCCCGCGGTCAAGGGTGTGGACATGGTGGGCTCCCAAGCGACGTCGTACGGTTATCGAACTGCTGGTCGTACGAGGCACACCCGGCGCAGGCCCAGATGCCCTCACCTGCTAGAACGAGATCCGGCGCCGGAACCCGACATTGGGGAGTGGGCAATAGTGCACAGTTGCCGGGCCGATCGCTCTGGGCGTGCGGCGGCCGGGGGCCCGGGGTGGATGCGCTACCGGCCGGGCTCAGCGCCGCTGCTGCGGTCGCCCTAGGGTCGCGTCGGTGTGGGCGAGCCTTGGTTGGCAGGCTCGTAATTGCCCGGGAACAGGCAGCTGCGCCGGCCTTCGATGTCCAGGTTCACCCGGCTGGGCGCCTGGCCGGGGTGGACGAGAAAGAACTCGGCAAGGCAGTTCGCCCGCTCGGTGCCGGCCCGCAGGATGTAGGCCCGGCCCGGCGCCGGCATGAACGAGAAGTCGCTGACGCAGTCGCGCTGATGGCGAAGCCGGATCCACACGCGCTTGCCGCCGCCGATCAGCACGCCGCCGGTGTTGGCCCTGTCGTACGACGTCATCGCGCCGCAGTAGCCGGCTTGGCCGTAGAGCACGACATCGGCCGTGCCGATGATGGCCAGGCGCGATGGGGCGGCTTCTTCTTCGCAGTGGGCGGCGAAGGGCATCAGCKCGGTGGCTACGCACCCCACGGCGATGGCAAGGCCGCGCCAGTGCTGTGCGGGCGCCGCCGTGCTGCCGACACCGCCTGGCTTGTCCATGCCGGTCTCCCTGCCTGTTGTACCGGCAGGATGCTACGACCGGCGCCCGCCGGTGTCAGTCTCAAGGTTGAGGATGACGGCGGCGCTGGCCGAGGCCGACCGAGCGCTACTTGACCAGCATCACCCGCATGCCCAGCGACCGGCCGGCTTCGCGGTCGAGCACTTGCACGGTCGTCTGACGGGGTGTGAAGCCCTCGGGCAGCGTCACGCTGCCGCGCACGATCTCGTGGCTGCCGATCGAGACCGGGATGGCCTTGGGGCTGACGGTGTTGGGGCCACCGCGCGTCGACTCGCCGGCAACGACGAACTGCACCACGCCGCTCATCGGCTTGGCGCCGGCACGCGAGCGTGTCAGCACCACGTCGTAGGCCAGCGTGTTGCCGTTGGCGTTGAAGCGGCCGGCGCGCACCTCGACGCCGTTGTCACGCGGGTCGGGCGGCAGCGCCTCGACCAATGTCGCTACGTCGGCGCGCAGGTCTTGGGTGGCGCTGCGGCTGGAGGCCAGCTCGGCGTCGAGCGCCTTCTTGGCGGCCTGCGTCGCTTGCAGCTGCTGCTGGGTCGTCGCCAGCTCAGCTTGCAGGCGCTGGCGCTCGCTCTCGGCCTTGTCGTAGGCGTTGCGCAGCGCGGCCGAATCGGCTTGCGACAGGCGAGGTGGCAGGTGGCGCTCTTGCAGGTAGATCACGCCGCCGATGCCGGCGATGGTGCCGGTCAGCAGCCACACCATCCAGCTGGGCATGCGCCAGCGCGAGCGCCGGCGGCCGTAAGGGTCAAAAACAACAGGCTTGTGTCGGCCGAACATTCGCTCAATCAGGTATCCGTGGTCGTTGGCAGGCTAACGCCCACGGCCGACCCACTTGAAACCTGATGTTCGCACGTTGGCCCGCCGGCGGGAGGCTAAAACTTGGAGGCTTCGGGCAGCTCGATCTTCACCTCCAGCACCTCCAGGTTGTCCTGGCGTTCGAGGTGGACCTTGATGTCGTTGGGGTTGATCGACACGTACTTCGAGATCACCGCGACCAGCTCGCGCTGCAGTGCGGGCAGGTAGTCAGCCCCGGTGCGGCCGGCGCGCTCGTGCGCGAGGATGATCTGCAGCCGCTCTTTCGCGACGCTGGCGGTCTGCTTCTTTTCCCCGAGCAGGAAAGACAGGAACGACATCGGCACTTACCTCCCCCCGAACAGGCGCTTGAGGATGCCAGCCTTGGCCGCCTCGGTGTAGCGCATCGGCTTGTCTTCGCCCAGGAAGCGGGCGACCAGGTCCTGGTAGGCGCCGGCCACGTCCGAGTCTTTCAGGTGGATCGCCGGCAGGCCCTGGTTCGAGGCCTGCAGCACCGTCTCGGACTCGGGCACCACGCCCAGCAGCGGGATGCGCAGGATCTCTTGAATATCGGCCAGCGACAGCATGTGGCCGTCCTGCACGCGGGCCGGGTTGTAGCGGGTAATCAGCAAGTGCTCCTTGATCGGCTCCTTGCCTTCGATCGCGCGCTGGGTCTTGCTGCTGAGCATGCCGAGGATGCGGTCGGAGTCACGCACCGACGAGACCTCGGGGTTGGTGACGACCAGCGCTTCATCAGCGAAGTGCATCGCCAGCAGCGCGCCGGTTTCGATGCCGGCGGGCGAGTCGCAGACGATGTAGTCGAACTCCATCGCGGCGAGGTCTTTCAGCACGCGCTCGACGCCTTCCTTGGTCAGCGCGTCCTTGTCACGCGTCTGCGAGGCGGGCAGCACGAACAGCTTGTCGCACTGCTTGTCCTTGATCAGCGCCTGGTTCAGGTTGGCCTCGCCGTTGATCACGTTGATCAGGTCGTAGACCACGCGCCGCTCGCAGCCCATGATCAGGTCGAGGTTGCGCAGGCCGACGTCGAAATCGATCACCGCGGTCTTGTGGCCACGCAGTGCGAGACCGGACGAAAAACTGGCGCTGGTGGTGGTCTTGCCGACACCGCCTTTGCCGGATGTGACTACGACGATTCTTGCCATCGGTAACGAGTCCTCGAAATTTGATTCAGTGAAATGGCTTCAAACGCCAAAACGGTCACAGCTGAGGGCAGCTCAGGCCGGCTCGGGCCGGGCCTTGGCGGCCTTCGGCTCTTTCAGCGGTTCTTTCAACGGCTCCATCACCAGCTTGTCGTCGACCAGCCGCACCTGGGCCGGTTTGCCATGCACTTCGGCCGGCAGCGCGGTTTCGGTGGTGCGGTAGACACCGGCGATGGAGATCAGCTCGGGCTCCAGGCAGGTGCTGAAGATACGGGCTTGTGTGTTGCCTTTGTTGCCGGCGATGGCCTTGCCGCGCAACGGGGCGTAAACATGGATGTGGCCGTCGGCAATGACCTCGGCACCAAAATTGACCGCCGCGAGCACCACCAGGTCACCACCCTTGGCATAGACCTGCTGGCCCGAGCGCAAAGGCCGGTCGATCACCAGCGTGGGCACGTGGGCGGCGGGCACCTCGACGATGACCTCGCGGATCACCTCGATCTCGCGCACCACCTCTTGCAGCGTCGGGCGGGCCGGCTTGGGCGCCACCACCGGCTCGGGCGCTTCGCCCAGGCCAGCGGCGAGCGCGGCTTCCAGCTGGGCGGCCGATGCGCCGGCCACGGCCACCGGCAGCATGCGGTGCGCCTTCAGCAGCTCGATCAGCGC
>NZ_JBFUGE010000036.1:0-24801 GCF_056403075.1 Ideonella sp. P3_A4
CTGCTGATGCGTCCTGACGGCAGCATCGCGCCCAGCGGCACCAAGCCTGGGCCTGGTGACGAGATCATCGTGTTCCCGAAGGTYGAGACCAAGTGGGTGGAAGTGGCCCGTGGCATCACGTCCATCCTCTACCAGCTGGCCATTTCGGCCAAGGTGCTGACCACCTTCTGACGGTAGACGCCCGGCACGGCTCCACGAGAGTCGGGTCGGGCGAGAGATGGGCGGCAATGGAGGCGGCTTTGTGATTGCGGTACCCAAGCGTGCCTTCGACGCCCAGGTGATGCTGCAGGGCATCCGCCTGGTGCGCGCGGTTGGCCGCTTGTGGGGCAACCGGCAGGCGTTGCTGTCGTTCGAGATCGAGCTGACGCGCCACCTGGGCCTGTTCGACCGCGAACACTACCTGGCCCAGATCGAGCCCAGTGAGCTGCGCGGCATGTCGCCGCTGCGCCATTACGTGCTGGTCGGTGATGGGGCCAACCTGTCGCCGACGCCGCTGTTCGATCTGCGTCACTACGACGCGCATTGCGGCCCGCGCCACGGCATCAACCGGTTGCTGCACTACGGCCTGGTGACGCGCTTCCAGGGCCTGTCGCCCACACCGTGGTTCGACGCCGAGTACTACCTGCAGAGCAACCCCGACGTGGCCCAGTCCGGGCTCGACGCGCTGGAACACTTCCAACGCTGGGGTTGGCGCGAAGGCCGCAGCCCGCTGCCAGGGGTGGACATGCGGCGCCTGCTCGGCTCGCAGCCCGGGTTGCGCGTGTCCAAGGGCAACCCGTTGTCGCTGTTCGCGACCGGCCACGTCGCGCATCACCTGAACGACAAGCAAGCGATGTCGCGGGTCATGCCGGCGGCGGCCGTCGATGCCGCCGAAGCCGACATGCTCGACCCGGCCCGTTGGGCGAGCCTGACGCCACGGCCGCGCACGGCGGAGCCGGTGGTCGACGTGATCATCCCGGTCTACGGCGGTGCGCAAGAAACCTTGCGATGCCTGTGGACGGTGCTGAGCGCCCCGGTGACCACGCCGCACGAGGTGATCGTCATCAACGACGCCGGCCCGGTGCCGGAGCTGAACGCGATGCTGCGCAGCCTGGCCGGGCGCGACCTGTTCACGCTTGAGCAGCACCGCATGAACCAGGGCTTCGTCAAGACGGTGAACCGTGGTTTGCGGCTGCACCGTGACCGCGACGTGGTCATCCTGAACAGCGACACCGAGGTCTACAACGACTGGCTGGACCGCCTGATGCGCCATGCGGCCGATCACCCGCGTCTGGCGACGGTGACGCCGTTGTCGAACAACGCGACGATCTGCAGCTACCCCGAGACTTTGAGCGACAACCGGTTGGGCTTGGAGATCGCGCCGGCTGAGGTCGACAGGCTGGCGGCCGAGGTGAACCCGGGCAAACACGTGAGCACGCCGACCGGTGTCGGCTTCTGCATGTACATGCGGCGCGAAGCGATCCGCGATGTGGGCCTGCTCGACGAGCGCCATTTCGGCCGTGGCTACGGCGAAGAGAATGACTTCTGCCAGCGGGCCATCCGGCGTGGCTGGAGCAATGCCCTGGCCTGCGACGTGTTCGTGCGCCATGTCGRCTCGGTCAGCTTCAAGGGCGAGGCCGCCGAGCRCACCGCCAAGGCCATCAGGACCTTGGCCAAGCTGCACCCGCACTACGAAGCCGACGTGGCGCGGCATATTTCCGAGGATCCCGCCTGGGTCTACCGAGCCCGGATGGACTTGGCCCGGTTGAAACGCCTGAAGGCTGCGCGCAACGTGCTGCTGGTCTGCCACAACCGCGGCGGCGGTACCGAGCGCCATCTGCTGGAGCAGTCCCAGCAGCTGTTGGCCCAGGGTGCGGCGGCCTTCGAGTTGCGGCCTTCGCATGAGGTCGGCTGCGTTGCGCTGCTGCACCCCGGCCTGTACGGCCTGCAGAACCTGGCCGCCTTGCCCTTGCACGTGGACGGCATGCTCGAAGAAGCGCTGCGCGAGCTGTCGATCAGCGAAATCCACCTGCACCACCTGATCGATTTCCCAGCCGCCACCGCGCAGCACCTGATGGGCGCTGCGCAGCGCCTGGGCCTGGCGATACGGTTGGCGGTGCACGACTATTACGCGGTCTGTCCGCGGGTCAATCTGGTCACGCCGGACGGGCGGCATTGCGGCGAGCCCAGCACCCAAGACTGCAACCGCTGCCTCACGCAGGACAAGTTGATCGAACAGACCGGCACGATCGAGACCTGGCGCGCGCAATCGCTGCAACTGCTGGCCGCGGCGCAGCAGGTGATCGTGCCGTCGGCCGATGTCGCCCGCCGCCTGGCCCAGATGGCGCCGCAGCTGCGCGTCAGCATCGAGCCACACGAAGACGACCCGCCGCCACGTGAACTGCCGCCGCTGCGCCTAGCGCCGGGCGAGTCGCTGCGCGTGCTGGTGATCGGCGCCATCAGCCGCATCAAGGGCTACGACGTCGTGCTCGGGCTGGCCCAATCGGTGCGCAACCGGGCGTTGCCGCTGAAGGTCTCGCTGCTCGGTTATTCGATGGACGATCCGCGCCTGGCCGACCAGGGCGTTGGGCTGCTGGGCCGCTACTTCGACAACGAGTTGCTGGAAAAAATCAGCGCCGCCGATCCGCACGTGGTGCTGATCCCATCGATCTGGCCGGAGACCTACTGCTACGTGCTGTCGGGGGCCCTGCGCAGCGGCCGCCGCATCGCGGTGTTCGACCTGGGTGCCCAGGCTGAACGCACACGTCTGAACGACCCGGCGCATTTGTTGCTGCCRCTGGCGCTGGCCGACCAACCCGACGAGCTGGCCGACCGCCTGCTGGCCGCCACCCAGCCGCCGCAGGCCTTGCGGGTGGCGGCGTGAGCCGCCATGCAGTAGACCGCGTCGAATTTCTCGCGGTCGAAGGCTGGGCGCTGGCGCCAGACGGGCAGCCGGCCGAGGTTGCGCTGCGGCACGAGGGGCAGCGCCTGCCGTCGCATGTGGAGCGTCTGCCGCGGCCCGATGTGCAAGCCCATTGCGGCGGCGCCGTGGCGTTGGACAGCGGCTTCGCGCTGCGTCTGGACGTGGCCGACTGGTGGCGGTGCTTTGGCGCGCAGCCTGCGCGCTGTGTGCTGCATGTTCAGGGCGAGGCCAGTGCAGAGCTCCTGGTAGCGCTGGACGAAGCCGAATTCGTTGCCTGGATCGACGCCGTGGCCGGCATGCCGGCCTCGCCGCAGCGAACCGCCGAGTGGGCACGGTTGCAGCCGCTGCTGGTGCCCACCGCGCTGGGCCACGGTGATCTGCCGCTGTGGGCCGAGACCCAGTGGCAGCAAGGCGGCGCGGCGCGGCCCGACAGCCTGCGGGCCTCGGCCGAGCGAATCGACGGGCTGCGGATCAGCGGCTGGGTCAGCGACACCGCGGCGCAGAACGACAGCTTTGTCGTGCACTGCCATCGGCAGTCATGGCCAGTGCGGGCGCGACGCGTTGCGCGCGACGATGTGCGCCAGGCATTGCCCGGGGCCGGCCCGCGCTGCGGTTTCGAGCTCGACTTGCCGAGCGAAATCTGGGCGGCGACGCCGCCTGGCGCCGATGCCTGGGTCCAGCTCAATGTCAACGGGCACAGGCTGTGGCCTCGCCCGCGTCGCCTCGCCCGCGCTGCCCTGCAGCCCATGATGCAGTCCGCGTTGCACTGGCTGGACAGCCGCGCCGGTGCCGAGCATCCGGCGATCGCCAGCGAGGCCTGGTTGCAGGCAGGCGATCATGGTTTTCTCCAGACTCAGGCGCTGGAGCATGCGCTAGTGGCCGGCTTGCCGGCGCAGTGGCCCGTCGAGGCGCAAGCCCGCCTGCGCCACCACGTGACGGGGGCCGATGCCGAGGCCCTCATGCCGTGGCTGGCAGGCGACGCGAGCCGCTTTGCCGCGTCGGCAACACCCAACGACGACGCGCGTGCGATTTGGCGCCTGCAGCAGGCCTTCAATGCAGCGCTTGGCGACGTCGCAGCGGCTGGCGAACACGGCGCCGCATTGCTTCAGCAGGCCTTGCAGCGGCTGCTGGCCGAGCATCCCGGGCAACCGGCTGAGCGCCTGCAGCCGTTCCTGTCCAGCCTGATCCCTACTTTTTGCAACGTGGGTGACCTGTCCGGGTTGCGGCCCTTGCTGGCCAACGAGCACCTCGACAGCCTGGAGCGCCACGATAGCCGCTGGGAGTTGTCCTTGTTGCTGCCGCTGCGCCTGCGCGATGAACTGCCGGCACGGCGGTTGACGGCGGCGGTGGCGTTGGCGCAGCGCATTGCCCGGCCCGGCGCGGGGGGCTGGCTGAACACCGTCACGGTGCTCGACGCCATCACCCAGGTGCACCAAGCGCTGCACGCGGGCTCGATGCTCGACGACGAGGAGTTGCACCGGTTCGTCGAGGCCATGCTGGCCTTGTGGCAGTCGCTGGCCGCTGACCCGCTGTGGTCTCGCCTGCACGATCACCACTTGCTGCGCGGCCAAGTGCAACTGTTGCGCTGCCGGCCCTGGCTCGACGACACGCTAGCGGAACAGGTCGTGCAGTCGGCGCTGCGGCACTATGCGCTGGCCCCCGCTTTCTGGCAGGTCGCGCGGCAGGATCTGCCGACGGCCGAATGGCCGGTTGCCTTGGCAGCGGCCTGCACGCGAGCCGAACCGGTGCTCGCCGCATTGAAGGCCGGGGTGGCAACAGACGAGACCGCCGCTACTCACGCGCTGTTGGCGTGGGCCTGTGCCGATGGCCAAGGCGAGGCGGCTTCGCTGCAGCGCCATGCACTGCAGGCCGCGGCCGCCCATGGGGACGCCGACGAGACCTGGCAGACCGGCTTGCCGCTGGCGGATCGGCTGCGCACCGGGCTGGAGGGTGATCGCGCCGAGGCGGCCTGGCGAGAGGTCAGCCCCACGCCCTGGCCATCGCAGGTCGCGATCCGCGCGGCGGCTTGGGCGGCGCGGCATGAACTCGGCCAAGCGGGCGCCACGAACGACCCCGACCGGCGCCAAGCGGCGCTGGCTCGGCTGCGCGCTGCAGCGGGAGAGAGGGCCGGCTTCATCGGATTGCCCCTGTTACTGCAGGTCGCGCACTCGGCCCCAACCGAACTGGCGGCCGAAGCGGGCCGAGTGCTCGCCGACTCATTGGAGTTCGCGCTCGCGGCTTGCACCTCGCGCCAAACCGAACATCCTTGGCCACCGGCCGCGCTGTGCGCCACTGGCGCGGGTCTGGCCCACTGGGCTGGGCAGGTCGGGGCGCCGGCCTGGGTGCAGCCCTTGCACCAGCGCTGGTCGATGGTCGCGGCGGCGGTGTGGGGCGCCGAGCGGGTGCAGGCGGCCACGGCGCTGCCGGATTCGGTCGAGTCACCTTCAAGCTCGCCAGGCACCAGCGTGCTGGTCGTGCTGCGTCGATCCGCTGAAGCGATGGCCGCGGCGTCGCCGTGGATCGATGCGCTGCAACGAGGTACGTGCCCGGGCATCAGCCTGTGTCTGTGGGACCCGGCAGGCGACGCCGTTATCGATGCGGGTGCCCACGTCGGTTTGCCACGGCTGGCGCAACCCAGCCTGATCGAGCTGCTGCGCTATTTGCTGACCCACAGTGACCACGGCCAGTTCTACGTGATCGACGCGGACACCACACCGACGCTCGGCACCTGGCTGGCCAACACCGGCGTGTTGAACGCCCATTACCACGGTGCGGCCGATGCCACCGTCAACCGGCAGGTGCAGGCCGAGCCGAACCGTCTGCGGCTGGACCTCTCGCTGGCCGATCTGCCCACGGCCCGGGTGGCCAGCGGCCTGGGCCTGTCGCGCCAGGCGTTGGTCTGGGCGTTGGACCGGCTGGACGACGATGGCGCGCCGGCCTGGCTGACGCAGGCCTTGGACGAAGAACGGCTGCTCGCCAAGCTGCTGGCCGCAGCCGGCGTATCGCTCGACCAACGTGGCCAATGGCTCTTTTGCGCCCGGCCGGTCGTCGGCTTCCTCGAGCTACCGCCGCCCGGCCCCGGTTCGCCCAGTGTGTTGACCCTCGGCGTCGTGAGCGATCCGCTGGCGTCCTGCCTGAACAGCGCGACGCCGCACGGACCTCCGCGCATCTGGCCGACCGACCGCGCGCCYAGCCTCGTCGGTGCCCGCGGTTCGCAGCAGCTCGTACGCCTGCGCGACCCCTGGGCCGGCGCGCCACCCGCCACCGAAGAGGTTGGGGTGTTCGCCGTCGCCCGCAATGAGCGGGTGCTGATGCCGCACTTCCTGGCCCACTACCGCGCGCTGGGCGTTCGGCGCTTCACGATCGCCGACAACCTGTCCGACGATGGCACCCGCGAGTACCTGCTGGGCCAGCCGGACGTGATGCTGTATTCGGTCGACACCCCATACAAGCTGTCGCACTACGGCGTGGCCTGGCAGCAGGCGATGCTGGCCGCGCATGCCCAGGGCCGTTGGTCGCTGGTGGTCGACATCGACGAATTCCTGGTCTGGCCGGGTTGCGAGACCGAAACGCTGGCGGTGCGTTGCGCCCGTCTGGACGCCGGTGGCCACGACGCCGCGTTGGCGCTGATGGTCGACATGTACCCCGAGGGCCCGCTCGACGCGGCCGACTTCGAGCGGGGCGCGCCATTCGCCGAAGCGCCGTGCTTCGACGCCGTGCCGGCCTTGCGCTGGCGCCTCGGCTCGGGCAGCTACTCGAACAGCCCCAGCTACGTCAGCAGTGCCCGCCATCGCATGCTGCCCGGCTCGCCGCCGAACCACTACACCGCGCAGAAAGTGCCGCTGCTTCGCTACCACCCGTTCGTGCGCTGGTCCGAAGGCCTGCACTACGCAGCCGGCGTGCAACGCGCGCCCGAGCCGCTGTTCCTTGCCCATTTCAAGTACCACCGCGGCTTTCGCGCCAAGGTGGAAGAAGAGGTGGCTCGCAAGCAGCACTACAACGATGCCGAGGAATACCGCAAATACCGCGCCCTCTGGGACGAGGCCCGCGGCATGATGTTCGACCCGGCCGTGTCGCGCCGCTACGTCGACTCTCAATCCTTCGCCGATATCCCATGGAACTGAGCCTGGACGACTTCGCCACCCGACAGCGCATCGCCCGCCATGGTGCCGAGTTGCAGCCGCGCCGGGTCGACGCCCAAGCCATTGCCAAGGCCTGGTGCATCGTCGTCGTGTGCGTGCGCAACGAGCGCCCGCGCCTGACCCGTTTTCTTGGCCATTACCGCCACCTGGGCGTGGCGCACTTTCTGTTCGTCGACAACGCGTCGACCGACGACACCGAGGCCTACCTGCTGGAGCAGCCAGACTGTTCGGTCTGGCGTGCCGAGGGCAGCTACAAGGCGTCGAACTTCGGCATGGACTGGTGCAACCACCTGCTGGCCGGCCATGGCGTGGGCAAGTGGTGCGTCACCGTCGATCCGGACGAATTCCTGCTCTTTCCGTACTGCGAGCAGCGTGGGCTGAGGAGCTTGACGCGCTACATGGACGGACTGGAGCAGCCCGCCCTGTTCGCGCCGCTGATCGACGTCTACGGCGCCGGCCGCCTGAGCGAAGCGCAGCTGACTGCCGACACCGACCCCTTTCAGCTCTGCCCCTACTTCGACCGCTTCAACCTGACCCAGCGCTGGGACGAGGGCAGCGGCAGCTTCTGGGTCCAGGGCGGCGTGCGGATGCGGCGCTTCTTTGCCGAAGACCCGATGAAGGCTCCGGCGCTGAACAAGGTGCCGCTGATCAAGTGGCAGCCGGGGCTGCGTTATGTCTCGTCGATGCACCACACGAACCGGCGCGAGATCAACTGCACGGTGCGCGGCAACCGCCAGGCGGTGTCGGGTGTGTTGTTCCACTTCAAGTACGTCAACCTGTTGACGCAGAAGGCCGCCGAGGAAATGAAACGCGGCGAGCACTACGACGGCAGCGCCGAATACAAGGCCTACCTCGACGCCGGCGACCCGGTGCTGTTCGATCCCGAGGTCTCGGTGCGCTTTGAAGGCACACGGCAATTGCAGGAGCTGGGCTTCATGCAGGCCGGCGCCTGGTTCTGACGCGTCAGGCGGCGGCCATGGCCTTGTCCGAAGGGGCGATCGAGGACTTCATCGCGCGCTGCGGGCAGCGCGGCGCGGCGATGTTGCGCCTGCAGGGCTACCAGGTCGATTTCCTGCCGGGTGGACCGGCGTTGGTGGTCAGCTTCGAGCCGGCCACGATGGGCAAGGCCGAGCCTGACCTGAACCGGCCGGTCTGGGGCCAGGCCTTTTTGCAAAAGCGCGGCCACTCGGTGCTGGGCGTCAAGCGCGTGGCGACCGCCTGGTACCGCAGCGCCGAGCTGCACCAGCTGTTTCGCGCGCTGCAGGCGCAAGGCTTCTTCGGTCGCTTCGAGCGGGTCATGTTCTACGGGCCGTCGATGGGCGGCTATGCGGCGCTCAGCCTGGCTGCCGCCGCACCCGGCTGCACGGTGCTGGCACTCAACCCCCAGTCGACGCTGGCGCCGGACCGGGTCTGGTTCGACCAGCGCTTCGCCGGCCGCCGTGGGCCGGATTGGCGCGGCGACTTTGTCGACGGTGTCGATGGTGCCGCCACCGCGCAGCGCGTCTACGTCTGCTACGACCCGTACCAGGTGAAGGATCGCCTGCATGCCGAACGCCTACCGACCCACAACCGCGTCAACCTGCGGCTGCCGTTTGTCGGCCACACGACCGCGCAGGCCTTGAACGGCCTCGGCCTGTTGGGAGCGGTGTTTGACCAGGCGCTGGCCGGCACACTCGACGAAGCCGGTTTTCGCCGCCTGGCCAGGGAGCGTGTGCGGTGGGCCGACTACCACGTTCGCCTGGCGGAGCGTGGCGTGTGGCAGCCTCGCCGGCTGCGCCACCTGGCACAAGCCTTGACGCTCGATCCGCACCATGCGCGCGCGGCGCTGCTGCAGCAAAGCTGGCGTGGCGACGAACCCACCCCCGTGGTGTCCCACGCCAGTGACCTGCCGGACACGCCGCGCCAATTGCGTCCGGTCTCGCGCTGGCCGATGGGCATCGTCACCGCACCCAGGGTGCCGTTGGTCTACCTGAACCTGCCCAAGTGCGCCAGCACCACGGTCCAGAACCACCTGCTGTACCTGGCCCAGGGGGCGTACCCCGAGCAGCCGCAAGACGTCCACCAGCACCCGGGCCTGCGGCGCAGCCGCGAGAACAAGGACGAAACGCACGCGCTGATCACGCAGCAGTTGGACGAAGGGGCGTTCGTGTTCACCTTCGTGCGCGACCCAGGCCGCCGTGCCTACGCCTGCTTCAACGAGAAGATCGCGCAAACCGGCCGCCACAGCTTCGCCGCGATCCGCCAGACCCTGGAGCGGAACTGGGGGCTGCGCCTGGCGGGCCCGGACGAGCCGCCCTCCCTGGAGCAACAGCGCGACAACTTCGCCGCGTTCCTGCGTTTCGTCGAAGCCAACCTGGCCGGTGACACCGACGTCCGGCGTGACCCGCACTGGTGCCCACAGGGGCCGATGCTGGTGCAGTACCGCAAGCACCTGAAGATCGACCAGGTCGGCAAGGTCGAGAACTTCGCTGCCGACATGGCGCTGATCCTGCACAAGGCCGGTGTGTGGCGCGTGCCGGATGTCAATGCCCGCCCGTGGCGGCACCCGCCAGCACCGTTTTCGTTCGAGGACGTGCTGACCCCTGCACTGCAAGCCCAACTGGACCGCCTGTACGAGGCCGACTACGTGCACCTCGGCTACCGCAGCGCTGCCTGAAAAACGAATCTCAAGGACCCTATGTACTACCTGATCGGAGGCAGCGGCGCGCCCAACTACGGTGACGAACTGATCTTGCTGCAATGGCTGCGTTTTCTGCATGAAGAAGTCTTGCCGCGCCGGGGCGGGGGACAGGTCGTGGTCGACAACAACAGCGTGGCAGGCTCAACCACGCTATTTGGAAGCCGCTACCCCGGTGTCGAGTTCGTCTCCCGCCTCAAGCGGGTTCATCACGACCGCAGCAAGGGCGGCTTCATGAAGAACCTGGCCTATGGGCTGGGCTTCTTCAGTCAAAACCACTGGCGCCGGCACCCCGAGCTGTCCGAGGCGATTGCACAGTTGCGTTCGGCACGTCTGTTGCACTTATACGGCGGCGGCTACATCAACACCTTGCTCGCGCCCCAGTCTGCGTTTCTCATCGGCATGTTGGCCGACGCGGCTCGCAGTTTCCAGCTGCCCGCGATCGCCACCGGCATCGGCATCACGCCGCTGCAGTTTGCCGAGGGCGAAGACATGGTGCCGCTGAAGCAAGCCATAGAGGCCTTCACACTGTTTGAGCTGCGAGATGTGGCCGGCCACAGCCGAATGAGGCAGCTCACCGGGGAGGCGCCGGCGCTGTTGTGCGGCCAGGACGACGCTTTCCTCTACCCCGTATCACCCCAGGCGGGTTCGGCCGGGCTGCGGCGCCTGCACCTGTCGGGCTACCGGTCGGGCAACCTGTTCGAGCGGGCTGATGTCCGCGCCTGGTTGCAGCACCACGCGCCGGCTTTCGGCGAGACGGTGTATTGGGAATGCGCACCGAAGCTGGAGCAGGAGATCGTCGAAGGACTGCGTCAGCACTTGCCGGAGCTGCGGGTCGCGGGTGTCGAAGAGTTGCTGTTCCGCGGGCCGCCAGCGAACCCAGGCGACCACATGCTGGCGATGCGCTATCACCCCCACATGGTGGCGGCCCGCTTGGGAGTCAGCGGCCAGTACCTGGCCCAATCGGTGTACTACGAGCACAAGCATGGTGCGGTGGTGCACTGGGGCTCGCGGTTCAAGCGCCTGCAAGGCGAGTGCGGGCCACCCGAGACGCTCGACCAGCCGCTGGCCTGGCGCGATGGCGGGTGGGTGGCCCTCAAGCAGGCGTTGGCGCGCCGGCTGTATGGGCTGGCGTGAAGGCTGCTACACCGAACGTTGAGGCGCCGCTCGCGCCCCACCCCATGCCCTGCGGTACAGTTCCCGCGCCCTGCGCGGAGCCCTGGGTACTTTCAAGGATTCGTGTTGAAGATCTCCATCAAGCCGCCCCAGAACAAGAAACCCGTCTTCAGCCGCCCGGCCTTTTTGCTGGTCGGCATGATGCGCAGCGGCTCCAACTTCCTGGAGCGCCAGCTGAACCTGCTGCCGGACCTGCGCTGCCACGGCGAGTTGTTCAACCCCGCGTTCATCGGCTTCTCGCACCAGACGGGCGTCAAGATCCCCGGCTACACCCGCGACGACCCGGCGCCGCGCAATGCCGATGAAGAGGCGTTCCTCGCTCAGGTCGACCAGGTTTGCGACCGCCCATTCATCGGCCTGCGGCTGTTCCTGGACCACAGCAACACGATGACCGCGCGCCTGCTGTACGACCCGAACGTCAAGAAGGTCGTGCTGTCGCGCAACCTGCTGGAAGCCTACATCTCGCTCGAAACCGCCCGCGAAACCGGCGTCTGGCTGACGACCGAGGCGGCCAAGGCGCCGCCGAAGCCGGTCAAGGTCGACATCAACAAGCTGGTGACCTTCTCACTGCGCCAGAGCCTGTACTACAACGATGTGCAAACGGTGCTGCACCAGACCGGCCAGAGCTACCTGCAGATCGACTACAACGACATCAAGAGCCTGGGCAAGCTCAACGAGATCGCGCGTTTTGTCGGCTCGGCTCACCAGTTCAAGACAGTCAGCGAGCCGATCCAGAAGCAAAACCCCGGCTCGCTCGAAGAGCGCATTGCCGATTTTCCGAAGCTGGTCGACGAGCTCAAGCGCCGGCAGCTGGCGCGATGGTTCCGCTGACACCACCCAGCCCTGAAGCGGCCGCCGGGCCGCGCCTGGCGCTGCTGATGCTGTGCCATGAGTCGCCGGCGGTGGTGGCGCGCCGACTGTCGGCGCCGTTCTTCCGCCACCTCGAGGTGGCGACCTACATCCACTACGACGGGGCGCGCAGTGCGGCGCAGCGCGCCGAACTGCAGCGGCAGCTGCCGGCCGACGGGCGCTATCGTTTCGTGGACGATCCGCTCGAATGCCGCTGGGGCGACCACACGCTGGTCGAGGCCACGCGGCGCTTGATGGCGGCCGCCCTGGCGGATACCGAATTCGGCGCTGAGCACCTGGTGCTGCTGAGTGCTTCATGCGTGCCGTACCGGCCGGTGGTCAGCTTGCAGGCGTTTCTGCGCCAACGGCCCGGCATTGAGTTCATCCAGGCCCAGGACCCGCGCCAAGGGCGCTGGATCCAGGACGGATTGGAAAGCGAACGTTTCGAGTATTACTTTCCGTTCAATTACCGGACCCATCGCCGCTGGTTCGAATGGGCCACCGATCGGCAGCGTGAATTCCGCATTCGGCGCAAGGTGCCTGAGGGGGTGACGGTCCATTTCGGCTCGCAGTGGTTTTGCCTCACTCGGGCCACGGCGACAGCGGTGGCGACAGAGCTGCAGCGGCCTGACATCCGCCGCTGGCTGCGCTGGAGCTGGATCCCCGACGAGTTCGCGATCCAGACGCTGGTGGCCAAGATCTGCCCGCGCGCGCGCATCGCCGGCTTCAACCTGACGTACTACGAGTTCGGCCCACGCGGCCAGCCGCTGGTGCTCGAAAACGGCCATCTGGATCACCTGTTGGCGCAGCCGTTTTTCTTTGCCCGCAAGCTCGCGCCCGAAGCACTGGCGCTGGCCGAAACGCTCGACGCGCGCACCGCACTGGCCGAGTCCGACCTGAGCTATTTCGACCGGGTCGGCACGCCCACAGCCCACCATGCGCGCCAAGTGGCTGAAGTCACTTCCGGCACAGGGCTGCGAGCCCACATCGGCACGGTGGACAACCCGGGCCGCGGGCCCTTGGGCACCAACAAACGCCGCTACTACGTGCTGCGTGCCAGCTCGCGGGCCTGGCTGATGGCCTTGCTGCGTCAAGCCCGTGGCGACGGCCGGCTGCCGATCTTCGATGCACCCTTCGATCGCGAGGCCGCCCGCATCGCGGGGACCGGTGGACATCGCGGGTTTGCGTCGCATGACCTCTACCGCCGTGACCATGACCCGGCCGCCTACTTGTTGGAGCTGATCCAGACCGATCCGGTGCAACCGGCGGCGTTCGGACTCGACCTGCGTCGGCCCGGTTGGGCACGCGATGTGATCCGCGCCGACAGCCGTGCCACGGTGATCGATGTCGACCCGCCGTTGTCCCGCGAGCAGCGTGCCGCGACGGCGCTGGCGGAGCTTGATCAGGCCACCGATGCCGGCGTCATCCTGCCGGTGCTCGAAGCCATGCGCGACGGCGGTCTGTTGCCTGACGAGCGCTTTCTTTCGGCCGCTGATATCCCCCGTGCCTGCCAAACGGTCGCATTGCGCGATCTGGGTCCGGAGCTCGGTGACGCCACTTTGCTGGCGCTGCGCACCGCTTATCATGCGCTCGACCCGGCGCCTCACCATGTCGCGACGGGCGCTGCCTGGCGGCAGTTCTGGAAATAACGCGGCTGATAGACCCAGCCCGTGCCTTTGACGACCAAGCCTTCTTCTCATGAACAAACCGGCCGCCCCCTCCCCCAAAGCCAAGCCTGCCGCCGCTGCGCCCATGGCCAACAAGAAAGCCGGGGGCGCAGCGCCGGCGTCGGCCGAGGCGCCCGAATCGCCGCCGCCGTTCTTCGTCCTGGGCTGTGTGCGTTCGGGCACCACGATGCTGCGCGACGCACTGCGCATGCATCCGAACCTGGCTTGCCCGGAAGAGACGCATTTCTTCCGCTGGGGTGAACCCTATGGCACCGAGGCGATGTCGCGCTCGTTGTCCAACAACGCGGTGCTGAAGAAGCACCGCGAGATCGACGGCATCACCGAGCCCGAATTCGCCGAACTGCTGCGCCAGTGTGGCTCCCGCGCCGAGCTGTACACCCGCTACATGGCGCTGTACCTGCAGCGCAAGAAGCCCGGCGCCACGCGCTGGTTCGACAAGACCCCGCAGAACGTCTACGGCGCGTTGCTGGCGGCCAGCAGCATGCAGCGCTCGAAGTTCGTGCACATCGTGCGCGACCCGGTCAACGTGGTGGCCAGCTTGCGCATCGGCCGCATCGTCAAGGTCGAGAACCTGACCGGTGCCTGCAACTACTGGACCGAAGCGGTTCAGATCGTCAGCGGCCTGAAGCGGGCCTACCCGGCGCGGGTGTTCGAGCTGCGCTACGAAGACTTCGTGGCCGAGCCCGAGTCGCAGCTGAAGCTGCTGCTGGACTTCATCGGCGAACCTTTCGACGCCAAATGGTTTGCCCAGCTGAACACCCGCCAGATCGATCACAAGGACGAAGGCGTGTTGTCCGAGGCCGAGCAGGCGGTGGTCCGCCGCGCTTGTGCGCAAGGCCGTCGACGCTACGGCTACGAAGCCTCGGAGGGCGGTAGTGCCAAGCCGGAAGGCAATCTCAACGCGACTTCAAACAAAATTCAAGGGGCCAAGAAGGCGGCCAAAGCCGCCAAAGCCGCCTGAACGTCGAGCTAATATGCCCACAGGGACGGTCGAGCGCTGGCTTGCCGGACGCCTGACACCGGCCGGGCCCAACACTTGCAGCTGATTCTTCCATGTCACATCCTGTTGATACGCGGCGCCATGAACAGGTGCATCGCTTGACCCTCGAGCTTCAGGCCCTGCGTGGCCGCCTGAACGACACCATCGATCAGCTGTGCGAGCTGGTGGCCGGCCATGAACTCGGCAGCGAGCCGGTCGGCCTGTCGCCGCTGGCCGGGCACGACCAAGGCAGCGCCGAGCGCAGCCTGGCGCCGGCCTGGCTGCGCCTGCCCAGCAGCCAAGCTTCGGCGAGCAACCCGCCGTCAGGTTACCGGCTGGGCAACGAAACCGCCGTCTACAGCGACTACCGCAACGGCTTCCTGCAGGTGATTCAGGTCAGCCAGCCGCGCGGGGCCGACGAGCACTACGCGTTGGTCGTTAACCACGCCGATTTCGACGGCAGCTTCCTGTCGTTCGTGATCGACGCACGCGCGCTGCTGGCTGACATGCCAGCGGGCCCGGCGCGTCTGTCGTTGGCGGTCGAGGTGCGTGGCACCCCGATGCCGGGCATGAACGCCAAGTGCGCCTGGAAGGTCGGCGAGCACTGGAGCGAGCGGACACTGCGATTGCAGCCTGGCCAGTTGGCGGCCGACAGCCTGAGCGTCGACATGCTGGATCCGTCCCAGATCAACGCGCTCGATTTCCATCTGTTCTTCAACCCGGTGGGTCGCGGCAGCTTCGAGATCCGCCGCCTGACGGCTGCGCTGGTGGTGACGCCTGCCAGCGAAGCGCCGGTGACCTCCAGCGTTTTCGAAACCGCGCCCTGATCGCCCTTCGGCGGCGGCGGCTTGGGCCTTGTGCGCCCAGGCCTTCGCCGTGACGGTCCAGGCTGCTGCCCTTCATTGCAGGCCCTACCATGACTTCCTCTGACGCCAACGACCCCGCCGCCATCGGCGCCGTGCCGCTCGCCCAGGCYCGCATCGACTGGGGCCATGGCCGCATCATCGGTTTTTCCGTGCCCGCCGACGACGCGCTGGCGTTCGACGTGGTTCAGCTCTGGCTCGACGGCCGCTGTGTCGCCTCGGCCGTGGCCAACCTGTCGGTGTTTGATTTCGCGCGCGACCTGGCCGGCCTGAACCTGCCCTCGCGTGAGCACTCGGCCTTCGAGCTGCGCATCCCGCAAGCCGCGCTGCTGCCCGGCCAGATCGGTGACGGCATGGTCGCGCTGGAAGTGCGCACCACCCGCGGCGCGCCAGTGCTGGCAACCTCGATCCAGGGCCTGCACGAGTTGCTGCGCCTGACCGACGGCGCCCCGGTCGACCTGTTATATCAAGTGCGCTTCCACGGCCTGGCCGCGGGTGCTTTGCAGGGTTGCGTGGTCAACCTGCACGGCGTCAGCCAGCGCCCCGCGCTGCTGGCCCGGTTGAACGACCATGGCGCCGAACCGCTGGCGTTCTACGAGTCGGCTGCCGACGGCAGCGTGCACCACTTCTCGATCCCGGTCCGCATCGACCGCCTGGTCAACGGCGTCAACCAGATCAGCGTGGTTGGCCCGGACAACCAGCCGCTGGGCAGCTACCCGATCCAGATCGGTGTCGCGACGCTGGGCGAGAGCGAACGCAAGTTGGCGGCATTGGAGGCGGAGGTGGCCTTCCTGAAGCGTCTGGTGCTGACGCAGAACCCCGAGGCCCTGCCGGCCCGGCTGGCGCTGCTGAAGAGCGAGATCGTCAACATCTGCTCCGAGATGCTGACGCTGCAGCGCACCAACTTCGAACGCGAATGGTTGRCGCGCCCGGTCGCGCCGGCGCCTGCCGCGTCCGCGCCGGCCGGCGTGTCGACCGCCCCAGTGCGGCCGATCGCGCCGCATGCGGCGCAGGCCTGACGAGGCCGGAGACACCGCGCCGTGCTGAGTAACGCTGACCCCGGGGTCCGGCCCGCGCCTGCCATGGCGGCAGGTGGGCGCCGACGCCTCTATGTTTTTTCGCCGTTGCCGCCGCAGCGCAACGGCCTGGCCGACTACATCGTTGAATACCTGCCGATGCTGGCGCAGGACTTCGACCTGAGCCTGGTGGCCGAGGTTGGCCGCAGCGGCGCTGCCGCGGCCCAGTTTCCGGGCTCGCCCTTCGAGGTGCTGGACGAGGCTGCCTTCCTGGCTCGCCAGCCCGAGCGTGGGGCCCAGGTGCTCTACAACGTTGGCAACAACGGCGATTGCGCCTACATGCTCGATCACCTGCACCGCTTCCCGGGCGTGGTGGTGGTGCACGACGTGTCGCTGTTCTACATGCACCAGGTGGCGCTGCAGATGGAGCGCTCGAACGGCATGTTCAACCACTGGGTGCGCGACACCGGCTACGACGTACCGGCCGATTTCGTCGCCCGTGACGGCTCGCTCGGCCGCACGCCCGGCCTGCTGTACCAGGAATGCCTGATGGTGCGGCGCATTGCCGAATCGGCGCGTGGCCTGATGCTGCACAGCCGCTATGCCGAGTCGCGCTTTCGCGGCGGCGCCTTCGACATCCCGCTCGGAGCCGAGAACGGCCGCCCGCTGGCGCGCATCCCGCACTTCGTGCTGCCGCCGGCGCCGCCGGCCTGGGACGCCTACCAGGTGCTGCAGCGCTTCGGCATCGACACCAACGACATCCTGCTGCTGGTGCCGGGCTTCCTGACCGGCAACAAGATGCTGTACGAGGTGCTGGTGGCCTTTTCGCGCGCCTGCGCCAGCCACCCGCGCCTGAAGCTGCTGTTCGCGGGCGAGGAGCGGGCCGACGAGTACGCGGTGTCCGAGCGCATCCGCCAGCTCTGGCCCGATGGTGATGGCCCGAAGGTGACCGGCTACCTCGATGCCCGTGAACTGGACATCCTGCTCGGCCGCGCCGACCTGTCGTTCGTGCTGCGTTACCCGACCTACGGCGAAACGTCCGGCATCCTGCCGCGCGCGGTGATGGGCGGTGGCCGCGTGGTCACGGTCGACATCGGCTCGTACCCCGAATTCGAATCGCCCTTGATCGACCACGTGTCGATCGGCGCCGGGCTGGTCGACCAGTTGCATGCCAGCATCGAGTCGCTGTGCGCTTCGATGCCCAAGGCGTCGGACCGCGCCGCGCGCCGTCAGGTCGAAGCGCAGCGCGCCGAATCGCTGAGCCCGCGAGCCCTGTACCCGCGCATCCGTGCTTTGCTCGACGCAGCCTGGGAGGTCGCGCCATGAATGCGCCTGACGCCGCGTTCACGGCCACCAAAGCGGCGCTCATCGTCGACGTCTGGGTCGACCTGTTTGCCGCCAGCCTGGCCCGCAGTGGGGCGCTCGGCAACGGCCTGCCAGTGGTGTTGACCGACACGCTGCGCGTGCTGCCGCTGCTCGAGTCGCAAGGCCCGATCGGTTGGATCCACACCTCGCCGCGCCATTACCAGGACCATGTGCTGATCGCCCATGGCCAGCCTGCACCACGCCTGCGTGTCGATGCCGCGAAGCAGCCGGCCGATGCCAGCCAGATGCTGCGCCGGGCATCGCTGTGCCTGGTCGCTGTGCCGGCCGAGCGCGACTCTGCCGCTGCCATGGCTGCACTGGCCGCCAAGGCGCTTCAGGCGCGCGCGTCGCTGCTGTTGTTCGGCATGCCGCAAGCGGGGGGCTGGGGCGCGTTCGATGGCCTGGTTCGCCAGGGCGCTTTGCAGCCCGTCGAGGCCGGCGGCGCCCGCGTGTTGGCCAGTGCAGGTCTGGCCGGTGCGCTGGGCGACGCTGGGCTGCATGATGCCGAGCGGGGGGTTGCACTCGCGGCCCAACTGACCCGCGCCCGCCAAGCCGACATCCATGTCGAGCGGCTGGATCAGTCCCACCTGCGACTGCGTTTGCGCATCGATCCGGTGCTGCTGGCCGCGGCCGGCAGCCCGACGCTGGCGCATCACATTGCCCACGAAGGGCGAGCGCTGTTCAACAGCCGCGGGCTCGGGGCCATGCTGCTGCCCTGGGGCGCGCCGTGCCAGGCGCGGCTGCTGCTGCGCAACGTGCGCGCCCGCATCGATGGCAGCCAGATCGCGCTCGGCGGYCAGTCCTTGTCGCCGCTGGCGGTCGACTACACCGAACACGGCGCCTTCCTGAAACTGGCCCTGCCGGCGGTCGCCCCGGGGCGTGACGCGCTGCTGCACTTGTCGCTGCCCCGCGATGCCGTGCCGAACGATGGCTTCTGCGACATCGGCGCGGCTGAATTCACCGTCGAAACGGCATGATGGACCTGTCCAGCAGCACCACGCCTTCCACCTTTGCGCCCAGCGGCCTGGCCGCGCCGCGGTGCCTGGTGGTCACCTTCAACCGGCTGGTGCCGGCCGACCAGGGCAACTCGCGCCGCATCATGCAGCTGGTGCGCCTGTACAAGAACCAGGGCTACGAGGTTGACCTGCTGTACCACAACGAGGAAGGTTTCGACCCCGCGTTGTCGCACGCACTGGCGGGCGAGTTCGGGCGTGTCAACGTGGTGCGCTCGCGCGCACCCAAGCACATCCAGCCCGGCCATGTGTGCCGCATCGTCGATTGGTACGACCGAGGCCTGGACGCGGCTGCGCGCGACATGCACCGGCTGCGCGGCTACAACGTGGTCCACGTCAACTACGTCTGGTATTCGCCGTTGCTCGAGCAGTTCGGCTCCGACGTCGTCAAGGTGCTGGACACCCACGACGTCTTCGGCGAGCGCCGTGCCAAGTACACCGCCGCCGGCATGAAGCCGCAGTGGTTCAGCACCAGCTATGCCGACGAAGACGTCGCGCTGCGGCGCGCCGACGCGGCGTTGGCGATCCAGAAGGAAGAGGCGGCCGAACTGGCGGCCCGGGGCCACCGCAACATCCTGTACCTGCCGTATGTCGAGCCCGCCTTGCGCCCATTCGCAGCGCGCGGTGGCGACCGCCCGCTGACCTTCGGCTACCTTGGCAGCGGCAACGACTGGAACATCCTCAGCATGGCCGAGTTCCTGTCCAAGATGCAGGCGCGCGGTGTGCCGTTCGCGCACCCGATCGTGGTGGCCGGCGGCGTCTGCCGCCATGTGCGCGACGGCACCGGCGTCATCAAGCTGGGCTTCGTGCAGGAGCTGCACACCTTCTACGACGCGATCGACATCGCGTTGAATCCGATGGTGGGTGGCACCGGGCTGAAGATCAAGACGGTCGAGCCGCTTTGTTATGGCAAGCCGGTGCTGACCACGCTGCCGGGAGCCCAGGGTCTGACACATTTGTGGCAGATGCCGATGTTCGACGACAACGCGGCGTTGGTCGACTACCTGTTCGATCGGTTCGGTCGGGCGAGTGGCTCGTCCGCCCTGGAAGAATTGACCGCTTTGGCCGCCACCACCCGCCAGGCACTGGACGCCGAATACGACGGCCAAGTTGATCGCCTGGCCCGTTGGCTGGCGTCACGTATTTGACTTGGTATCCCTGTGTTTCAGGCTTGATCCTAGGGGGGATCAAGCCATATGCCGGCTGGTAAATTCCGCCGCCTGAAATAGTCTTACATCCTTTTTTGGCAGGCCTGATCATGAGCGAACAAGACAAGGCGGTCCGGTTGAAGACTCTGACGCGCGAAATCCGCGACGAGCTCGGCGAACACAACGTGCTCGATGCCTTGGCCCGCGAGCTGGCAGCTGGCCGGCTGGCCCTGGCAGAGTTGACCGCTGAGCTGTCGGCGCTGCGCCAGGAAATGGACGTCATCAAACTGGTCCAGAAAAGCCGCGACATCCTGTTGCCGCAGGCCCGCACCCAGTACGCCGGTCGGCGCAAGGCGGTCATCGAGGCCGGCATGCCGATGCCGTCCGAGCGCAGTTTCTACGGCCTTGAACGCGACGGCGTCGGCAACCCCTTCCGCTGGACCGGCCCGAGCGCGGCGTTCCACTTCGACTTCCACCTGGATCGTTCGGTGCCGCTGCGTTTTGTGCTGCAGATGCCGCTGTGGGGTGCCGAGCATGCGCAAGGGCTGCACGCCATCAGCGACGACATCACACTGCCGCTGCTGAAGCGCCCGGGCCACCGGGTGCTCGACTTCGAAGGGGTGCTGCTGCCGCGTGAATCGCTGGGCGTGACCCGGTTGACCTTCGTCGCCGAGCACCTGAGCACCGTGCCGTCGARCGAGGACGAGACCGCGACACGGCAGCTGGGCGTGCCGTTCCTGCGCCTGATCGTCAGCGAGATCAGCGAAGCTGAGTTCGCCGAGTGGCTGAAGTCGGTCGAGCCCGGGCCGGCTGATGCAATCGCGAACAAGGTCAACAAGCCTGCCGCAGCAGTCGGCTCTGTCAGCGCCGCCCCATGAACCGCCGAGCCGAGGCCTTGTCCACCCGGGCCGCTGGCGCGACCGGCGGGTCTTTGGGTCTGCCGGGTGCGGATCCGCACGCCGCTCTGCATGCCGAGCTGATGGCCCGGCTGGCCGAGCCCGAGGTCAGCTTGCTGGGTGCCGACATCCTGGTGCTGTCGCCGACGCCCACGGCGCCGACCGACCAGGGCAACCGCAAGCGCATCTATGCCGTCTGCCGCGAGCTGCAGCGCCGCGGTGCACGAATCCATTTCGTCTTCTATCCGCAGGAGTGGTGGTTCGACTACCTGCCGGACGACCTGGTGCGTGAGATGGCCGACCAGTGGGACAGCTTCCACCTGCTGCCCGCGACCCGCCACACCTACACCAAGCCCGAGGGCGCGGACTACAAGATCGACGAGTGGTGGGACGACTCGATCCGCGACTACCTGCAGTGGCTGTTCAAGCGCAACCGCTTCGACGCGTTCATCGTCAACTACGCCTACATGAGCAAGGCGTTCGAGTACGCGCCGGCGAACACGCTCAAGATCCTCGACACCCACGACAAGTTCACCGGCCGTCGCCAGCTGCTGGACGACAACGGCATCGCGCCCGAGTTCTTCTACACGACCGATGACCAGGAGGCGATCGCGATGAACCGCGCGCAGCTGGTCTGGGCAATCAAGGACGAGGAAGCCGACTTCTACCGCAGCATCAGCAGCACGCCGTGCATCACGATGCCGCACATCGAGCCCGAGCACCGCGTGCCGCGTGTGCGCCGGCCCGAGGACGCGAACCGGCTCGTGATCGGCATGCTCGGTTCGGGCAACGCCATCAACGTCAACAATGCGCGTGCCTTCGTCAAGGTGGCTTTACCGATCCTGGCGCGGCGCGAGGCGCCGGTGGTGATCCGTTTCGTCGGCGCGATGTGCAGCCGCCTGCCCGATCTTGAAGGCATGCCGGGCGTGGAGCTGGTGGGCCCGGTCGATTCGACCGATGAGTTCTACCGCGATGTCGATCTGGTCATCGTGCCGCTGGCGTTCTCCACCGGCTTGAAGATCAAGGCTGTCGAGGCCTTCGCCACCGGCATGCCGCTGGTCGCGATGGGCCATGCGCTGGAAGGCATCCCGACCCGCCACCCCTGGCACAAGTGCGAGACGATGGAAGAGGTCGCCGAGGTCTGCTGCGACATCGCCTTCGATCGTCAGCTGCTGATGGGCCTGACCGAAACGACGACCCGCACCTACGCGCTGGTGCGGGCGCAGGCCAAGATTGCGTTCGACGACACGCTGCGCCGGTTGACCAACTACCCGACGGTGGTGATGACGGTCGACCGCAGCTTCTTCGAGCTCGATTCGCCGTACCGCGAGCACATCTTCCAGACAGTCAACCTGATGCGCCATCTGGCCCAGGTGGTGCTGTACTTCGACCAGCCGTTGCCGACCAACCAGAGCGCCTTGTTCGAAGCCTTCCATGGCATGTCGACGCATTGCAAGCTGGCCATCGCCCCAGGGCTGGAGCCGGCCAATGGCCGCTCGCTGGGCCTGCCGAGTGCTCAGGCCAGCCTGCAGGACGTGCTGGCGGCCTACGGTCGTGCGACGCTCTGGGTGACGCGGGTTTGCGCTGAAATGCTGACGCTGGGCAAGCAGCCGGCGCGGCTGCCGCTGTTTGTCCGCCTCGATGTGGTGCGCATGTTCCAGCCGACGATGCTCGGCACGGGGATGGCGCACCTGACCGCCCAGTTCCATGAGGTGACCCTGATCGACAGCCACCCGCTGTCCGCCCCGGTGCCCGCCGCCGAGCAATCCCGTTTCGTGACCGTGCCGTTCTGGCGCTGGCGGCCCTGGTTGCTGAACAACGAGGGCGGCCCACAGCGAGTGCTGTTGCTGGCGCGGGCCGATCAGGTCGAGTTGGCTGATGTGCTGGCCGACGCGCTGGATCAATTCCACCCCGATTGGGCACCGGCCCAGGTGGTGGTCGGCGAACCCGATGCCAGCCTGCCACCACCCACTGCAGCGCCGAGTCGTGAACGCAAGCAGTTGGTCGCCATGCTCGGCCGCTTCCGCCTGATGCGGCCGTTGCCTCTGGCCGTGCTCGACCTCAGCGGCGACGCGCCGGAGTTCGAGATGTTCCGCGAGACTTTCCGACGTGCCCAGGTTCCGGTGATCCAGCCCGAGCAAGGCGACGGCAACCCGGCGCAGATCAGCCTGTGGCAACTGACCGACCTGGTGATGACGCTCGGCCAGAATCTTGCTCATCTGAGTACCCAGGCCCAGCGTGAAGAAAAAGCGCGCTATGGCAGCGATGCTGGCTGGAACCACATCTGGAAGTCGATTTCGGTCAAGAACGTGCTCTGGTAGCAGGCGCGTAAACTTCAAGCCCGACGTCCAGTGCCGTCATATCCCTTGTCCCCCTTTTTCCCAGTCGCCACCAGGAGCGCCCCCGCATGAAGCAAAAAGACCGTCCGGCCCATGAAGTGATCCGCGAAGAGGACCTGGGCCGCATCGTGTTTTTCATGGGCGGCGTGCGCTCTGGCACCACGGTGTTCCGCCGCATGCTGGCCTCGCACCCGCGTGTGCGCGATCGCGGTGAGATCTTCAACTCGAACAACCCGCAAGGCTTCTTCAAGTACCTTCGCGAGCAGATCGCCATCGATCCCGACATGGTGTTCCCGGAGCACCAGAACAAGATCTTCTTGTCCTATGTCGCGTCTTTGGTGCCCAAGGACAAGGACGGCATCGCGCTGCTGGACATCAAGTACGAGCACCTGAACCTGGTGCACGATGCCTGGCAGCTGCCGTTCACGAACCCGCCGATGCTGCGCCTGATCAAGCGCAGCCAGCTGAAGGTGGTTCACCTGCGCCGCCAGCACTTCTATTCGGTGCTGTCCAACCTGGTGGCGGTGCAGACCGGCCGTTACCACAAGCCGGCAGACGATTCGTCCAAGTTGCCCGAGAAGCGGCCCGTGGCCGTTGAGCGCGCCTTGGTGCTGTCGTCGATGAAGAAGCGCAAGCGCGCCGCCGACACCGTCGACAGCTCCTTCGAAGATGGCCAACGCCTGTCGTTGGACTACGAAGGCGTGTTCGACGATGCCGGCGACTTCCAGCCTGCCGTGTGTGAGCGCCTGGCCGCCTTTTTGGGCGTCGATGACCAGTTCGAGCGCCAGCCGGCGCTGAAGAAGGTGATCGACGAGCCGCTTTCTGCAGTGATCACCAATTACGAGGAGATCCGCGACCTGGAGTCTGCGGCGCTCTGAGTGCCAGGCGCCGGTGGCTGCGTTTTGCCCGCCCACTGGTCGCCGCCCCCTTCCATTCGCTTTGTCTGAGGCGCGCGCGGCGCGCCCTGTTGTCCGATGAAATCACCGCTGATCGTCGTCTGCACCCATCACAAGACCGGTTCGGTCTGGATGGCCAATATCTTCCGTGCGCTCAAGCGCCATGAGAAGCTGCACCTGCACGCCAAGGCGCAGGCCGAGCTGCCGCCCAACACCGACATCTTTCTGCAAGACCACAGCAAGGTCGACCTGAAGGCTCTGCAAACGCGGTTCGCGGGCCGTGGCGTGCGTGCCATTCATGTCATCCGCGACCCGCGCGACGTGATCATCTCCGGCTGCTTCTACCATGTGAAGACGGTGGAGAAGTGGGCCAACAATCCGAAGAAGGAATACGGCGGGAAGTCCTACCGTCAGGCCATCAGTGCACTGGGCAGCGACCATGAAAAGTTGCTGTTCGAGATGGACCATGCCGGCGGCAAGACCATCCGCGAAATGGTGGGCTGGGACTACAGCCAGAAGGACATCTGCTTCGAAGCCCGCTACGAAGAGCTGATCGTCGACCGCGATCTGAAGCTGTTCAAGCCGATGATGGAATTCCTCGGCTACGAGGGCGAGCGGCTGGAGACGGCGCTGAAGTTCGTGCGCGAGCTGTCGCTGTTCGGCGGTGCCGCGGGCAGCGATCCGGCCGACCACATCCGCTCCGGTGAGGGGCGTCAGTGGGTCAACGTGTTCACGCCTGAGTTGAAAGCTGCGTTCAACCAGCGTTTCCCCGACGCGCTGAAGCGCCTGGGTTACGAGGCTGGCGCCGAGTGGTGAGATTGTTCGGCGGTGGCCTCGGCCGCTGACCACCTG
>NZ_JBFUGE010000037.1:0-24593 GCF_056403075.1 Ideonella sp. P3_A4
GTTCAACGACATCCTCGAAGACACCGAAGAGCACATCGACCACCTCGAAACCCAGATCGGGCTGGTGGCGCAGATGGGCGAGCAGAACTGGCTGCAGTCGGCCGCTGGCGGTGGCGGCGGTAGCTGAGCGGGGTGCGGCAGCGGTCGGTCAGTGCGCTGACAGCTGCAGCCGATAGCGGCCGTCGGCGAACGCGATCACCAGCGCCGCGCTGTCGCCGGCATTGACGCCGCTGCGCGCGGCATCAGGCCCCACGCGGCGCAGTGCGGCCAGCGTGTCGCGCAAGGTCGGTAGGCGCTCGGCCAAGGCCTGGGCCAACGCGAGGCTGTCGCAATCCGGCTCCGAAGCGCCATGGGCAGTCGGCTCGGCGGCCAAACGGCATTGCGCGGGCTGCGCATCGGTCGGTGCGGACCAGCCGGCAATTTGGGCTTCCAGGGCTTGCAGCACCTGCTCACGCGGGGGGCGTGGCGGCTCGGGGGCGACGACAGCTGCGGCCATCTGTAGTGCCGCAGCTGGCGTTGTCGATGGCTGCTTGCGTGTGCCGAAGACAGCGCCCGAGCTCGCCCCACTGAAAGGCAAGGACCAGCGCGGTGCGCCGAAGGCGACGCCGGTCACGGCCGGTGCCGCTGCCGCTGGCGGGGTCGCCACAGGCGTAGGCTCCGCCGCGGCGATGGGGGTGTCGACCTTCGTCGGCGCAGGTTGTGGCTTGGCTGCAGCGCGTGAGGGCAGTCGTGGGCGGACCGGCGCCGCAGCAACTGCGGTGGTGGTGACAGGCGCCGGCTGCGCTCCCGGCGCCGGAGCGAGCCGCAACCACACCATCGGCGCACGTTGCGCCGGGGTGGGTGCGGTCGGCGCGGGCGCCTGGCGCCACCACAGCAGCACCAGCACGACGTGCGCGGCCAGGCTCAGGGCCAGTGGCCAGGCGACGGGTCGTTGCCGACGCTGCATGCGGTGAACTCGGGATGCCTGTTCGCGCTCGTTCAGCCGATCAGTACTTCACCTCGCCGTGGATCACGCGCGGTGCCGCGGTGACCTCGGGCTTGGCACCGATGTAGATCGGCGACGCCGGGTCGCTCGGGTTGCGCAGGTCGCTGGCGCTGGGCAGCGTCAGGCCATCCGGCAGGGTCAGCCCGGCCGTCTGGCAGACCGAGATCTCCTTGCGCGCAAAGCGGATCTCGCGGTCCAGCCATTTGACGAGGTAGTTGCTGCCGTCGATGCTGACACGACCCACCGATTCGTCGAACGGGATCACGAAGGCCGGCACGTAGCGCGAGTCCGGCGTGTCGCAGCTGACCTTCGCATTGGTCATGCGCGAGACGCATTCACCCGGGATGCCCCACAACTCGCCGAAGCCGCCGTATTGCAGCACCAGCGTCTTGCCGGCGTAGTCGCCGTAGGCTGCGCCGGCGGGCACGGTGTAGTTGACCTGCAGCGGTGCGTCGAAGCTGACGAAGGCGCCACTGCCGTCCTTCAGCGCGGCGAACTGGTTCCACTGGTTGGGGCCGGTTTCCCACTGGTAGTAGGCGTCGATCTGCTCGATCTTCTCTTCGCAGAAATGGGCGCTGTCACCGGTGCAGCGGGCATCGTCAAGATTGGCAAACAGGCGGCCGCTGCGCAGGCCGTTCTGGTAGCGCGGGTTCTGGCGCAGGGCTTCCGCGTCCGTGGCTGTCACCGCATGGCCGGCGCCGTCTTTCAGCAATGCATCGGCGGCGCTGGTGCTGTAGTCCACGGTTGCCTCGGCCGGGCCCCAGCGGTTGTAGGTGGTCGCGACGAACGGCGACTCGGCCTGTGAGCCGTTGGTGAAATAGGCCGCGATGGTTTCGGCGGTCGGGCATTCGCGCAGGCAGTGCAGCGAGGCTGGCATGTCCGCCGGGTAGACCAGGTCTTGCTGGCGGTAGACGACGTTCAGGTGCGCTGCATCGACCGGTGCGCCGCCAGCGGCGATCGGGATGTAGAGCTCACCGCCAAGCGACTGCGACCAGCCGCGCATGCCGCCGATGGCGCCGAAGTAGGAAGCCGGCACCGACTTCTCGACTTCGTAGGTGCGGCTCTGGCACGGGCCGTTGTCGCACACCATCTCGCCGGTGACGCGGAACTCGCTGGCCGTGTTGTCCCAGTGCATCTCGTACTGGCGGTTCGGCTGCGCACCTTCGAAGAAACCGTCCATCTGCCAGACCCAGGTCTGGAATGGCAGCTTGTCGATCTGGGCCAGCGTGCGGGTGCGCTTGGTGTAGCGCACCAGGCGGCCCTCGGCCTTGGCCAGCGTGTAGTCGGTCTTGACGGGGTCGTGGCCGTCTTGGTATTCCACCCGCTGCACGGTGGCGCCGTTGGCCAGTGCCGGCGCATCGGCCGGCAGCCACAGGCCCCAATAGCCCATCTGGCCGCTGTAGCGCTTGCCGTCACCGGCGGTGAACTCGATCGGGAAGCCGGAGTGGCGCTCGACCCGGGCGCCGGTGGTGGCGTCGTACAGGCCATAGCGCCAGACCGACATCTGCGTGTCGGCGTCGCTCGCATCGCGGCTGAAGCACTCGTCGCTCGCGCCATCGGAGCGGCGGAAGTAGTCGGCGTTGTAGGCGAAGCGGTAGTTCACCGTGCCGTCGTCTTGCTGGTAGTTCAGCCGGCCCGCGCCGCTGTCGGCACCGCTGTTGGTCAGGCGCAAGGCCTTGGTCGAGTTGTGCTCGCCGCCGCCTTCGACCTCGAAGTAGCTGATGCCTTCGGCGCTGCCGTCGAGGTAGCCGTTCATCATGCAGGGGCCTTCGCCGCCCTTGCCGCAGTAGTCGAGCCGGAAGATGCCGTAGGGGTTGCTGTCGCTCGGGGCTTCGGTCGCGCTGATGTTGATGAAGATCGTTGCGGAGAAGTCCTTCTCTTTCTCGTCGATCCAGGTCCGAGCGCGCATCGGCTCGTCGTTCGACGTGCGGCTGGAGTTGACGGTCGCGGTCATGTAAGCCGGCGCCGAGGTGCTGGCGCTGTCGGCGCCCGAGTTCGAGCTGCTGGCGCGCGCTTCGGGGTCGCATTTCTTGCTGTCGACCAGCGCGATGTAGTTGCCCTGGTTGACCAGTGCGTCGGGCCGCATCGCGCCCATGACGCAAGTGATCATGTTGACTTGCGAGATGCCGCGCGAAGTGGCATCTTCGACATGGCTTTGCTGCGCATCACTGCGGTAGGCGGAAGTGTTGGCGGGGGCGGCCAAGGTGGCCGAGCAGGCGGCGGCAAGGGCGGCGGCCACGGCAATGGCGCGCGGCGGGCAGGGCAGGCGATGGGTCATGAAAGGGCTCCTGGCGTGCGGGCTGATCACTGGGCGTTCTTGGCGGTCACGACCGACACGCTGGTCGGTGTGGCCACGCCTTGCACTTCGCTGGCACCGCCACTGACCGGAGGCGGCGCCTCGGTGCTGGAGCCCGAACTGCCGCCACAGGCGCTCAGCAAGGACAGACAGAGGGCGGCGGCCAGTGGGGCGGCAAGGCGGATCAGCGGCATGAGGGTCCCTTCGGGGCGGTTGAGCTGGGGAGTTCGAGCCAAGCCGGGCCATGAGGCCGGTCGGTCACCTCTTGGTTGTCGGCCTCGGGCTGCTGGGTTGAAGGTGGGTCAGACGTGCGTATTGCGCACCGGCGCCCGGGAAATCGCCTCGCCTTACCCCCAAAGTTCAAACGTGAATGAGAAGGATTCCCATTTCGTATTAAACTGGTGGTGCCTCTTTCAGTTGCTGACTGCGCCATGATTGTTTGCCTCTGCCACCGCGTGTCCGACCGCGACATCCACCGCGTCGTCGGTGAAGGCGTGACCAATTTCGAACTGCTGCAGGACCTGACGCGTGTCGCCTCCAATTGCGGCAATTGCCTGGACTGCGCGCAAATGGTGTTTGACGAGGCCTGCGCTGCCCGCGGCTGCGGCGAGAAGCACGTCCACGCGATCGGGTTGTCGGTCGCGCCCTGAGCGTCGCGACCCTGCCTTGATTTCCCGGCGTCGCTGCAGCGGCGGCGCCACAACCCCTAGAGCGCAGCCCCAGCAACCGCCCACGCGGCGGTGAGGGCCCCCGGGCACCAGTTAGAGTCCCTGCCCAGCGGCGAACGGCCGCTTGAAGAGGGAGCACTGCGTGCAAAAGAAATGGGCCATCGCCACCGGGGCGATCGTGGTGGCCGCGGTGGCCATCGCGGTGGCGACACTGGGTTATTCACGCTACGGCGGGCACATCAGCGGCCTGGGCGTGGACCTGCGGCAGCCGGCCGCTTATGTCGCCACCCCGTCGCTGACCGCGTTGTCGCGTGACCTGGTCAAGGCGCCGGTGCTGCGCGAGCTGCTGACCGAAGACTTCGTTTTCTACTACGAAGCCCACGAAGACCGGCTTGGCCTGGCTGGCGCGATCAAGCGCGTCGCCTACGAGCACGAGACCACCTTCACCGACGACCTGATGGCGCTGGCGCTGGACCAGCCGGCCGAGGTGGCGCTGTGGGCCGACGATCGCGGCGCCGCGCGCCACTGGGCGCTGGCGATGACGCGCGGTGCGCTGGCCAAGGCGATCCAGGGCCTGGGCACGATTGCGGCGAAAGACAAGCAGCTGACCTTGCTGGCCGAGCTGCCGCTGGCGACCTTCGGCCTGCAATCGGTGCCGGTCTATGCGCTCAGCCTGTCGCCACGCCGCACGCTGGCGATCGCCTCACGCGGCAACCGCGTGGTGGTGCTGTCCGACCCGGGCCTGCTGTTCGACAACGAGCGCCAGCCGGACCCGGAGGCTGCGAAGGTCGTGGCCGGCCTGCTCTCGGGCGACGAAGGTGAGCAGGGGCTGTGGCGGCGCCAGTTCGGCCTGCCGGCGCCAGGTGCCAACCACACGCTGGTCGCGGGCGGCCCGCTGCTGGCGCTGGGCTACCACCGTTTCATGCCGGCCTTGCAGGCGCTGCGGGTCGACGTGGCGCCAGGCGGTGCCAGCCTGCGCAGCTGGGTCCGGCAGGGCAGCGCATGGCCCGCTTCGCCATGGGCGGCCGTGCCGGCCCAAGCGGCGGCCTGCAGCGTGCTGCCGGTGGACTGGGCGGCTGCCCGCACCGTGTTGTCGGGCGCGAAGGGTGGCAACGCCCCGGGCGGCGATGCCTCGGCCGCACTGGCCGAGATGGCGCAGAGCTTCGACGGCCCGGCGGCCGTCTGCTGGTACCCGAAGTCGCAGCTGCACACGCCGCTGCTGGTGGCCCATGCAAAGGGCCCGGCGCCGAGCACGGCGACGCAAGAGGCTTTCATGCGATGGTGGCTGCCCAAGGGCGCGCAGTGGGAGGCCGGCGACAAGGCCGCCGCCATCACCGCGCCCTACGGCAGCAAGAAGCAAGACGATGCATCCGGCTACCGCGCTGCCTTCCGGCGCGCTGGCGACTGGTGGCTGTTCTCGCCCGATGACGCGCTGGTGGCGAAGGCCGAAGACGCGATTGCCCGCCGCTACCCCAGCGTGGCCGACACGCTGGGTGGCCAAGCCGCGGTGGCCGTGGCCGCACCGGCGCAGGTGGCCGACCTGCTGCGCCGCGAGGCCTTGGCCGTGTTGCCACAGGAACAGGCCGCCATGCGCCAGGCGGCCGAAACCCAGCTGCTGCCGCGTCTGGCCGCGTTTGGCCAACTGCCGGCCGCGCAGGCCGTGCCGCAAGGTGCTCCTGATGCGCAAGGCTGGGTCGCGCTGGACTGGCGCCCCGTGTCGGCATCTGCGCCATGAGCGGCTTTCAACCTCAGCGGCGTTTGTGCCTGGCCGGCCTGGTCTCCGCCGCCAGCACGTGGGCGCTGCCTGCGCTGGCGGCCGAGCCTGCACGGCTCGACCCCGAGCAATCGCGCCAACTGCGCGATTGGATCACCGTGCTGATCCACGCCCAGGTCGAACAAGGCCCGACACCACGCTGGACGCACCGCGACTGCGCCGGCCTCGTCCGCTTTGCGGTGGCCGAGGCATTGCGCGAGCACGACCTGGCCTGGCGCCGCTCGATGGGCCTGCTGGGCCAACGCCTGCCGCCTGACCTGGACGCGACCGCCGCCGCGCCGCTGCGCCACAACTGGCGCCGGGCCGATGGCAGCCAGGGCGCCTTTGCCTCGGCGCTGGACCTGGTGCAAGGCAACACCCGCTTCATCGGCCGCCAGCTCGCCCAGGCGCAGAGCGCCGACCTGCTGTTCTACGACTTCGGCGACGACCAGCATCTGATGGTCTGGATGGGCTCGTACATCGCGTACCACACCGGGCACATCGAGAAGGGTGACAACGGCCTGCGCGCGCTGCGCCCGTCGCAGCTGATGGCCTGGTCCGACACCCGCTGGCGCCCCGCCACCGACAACCCGAACTTCGTCGGCCTGCACAGGCTGGCGTTCATCGCATGACGACGAACCTGTTCCGCCGCGCCTTCTTCGCGCTGGCGCTGACCCTGGCCACGCTGGTGCCGACGATGGTCACCGCGGCCGACGACCCCCCGCTGCCCAACGACCACACGCCGTTCGTCGGAGAGCCGTTCTTCCTGCTGTCCGACGCGACCTTTGGCAGCACCGAGCCTGCCAAGGTGCGGCTGGAGATCAACAACCCCGACCAGTTGTCGACAGTCGGCGGCGTCGATGTCGTGCTCTACCGCGTGCCTGAACCGCTGGCCTTCCTGCAGAAGCAGCGCAACCTGCACCGCATCCAGGTCGAGGGCAAGCCGGCCGGCGAGGGCCTGGCCAACACGCTCACCCACCTGTGGGACAGCTGGGTCGTCAAGGCGCGTATCGCGTGGCAAAAGCTGTTCAGCGGCGATGCCCGCCGCGCGGTGACCGAACAGGCGCCCGAGCTGAAGACCTCGCCCACGCTGCGGCGCCCGTCGACCTTCGAAGAGCCGCCGCAGTTCAAGCCCTTGCCGGGCCTGCCGGTGGTCGAGCGCTTCCGCTACCCCGTGCACCAAGCCAAGGCCATCGAGCCGCCGAAGGACCTGAAGCTCGCTGGCAGCTCGAGCGAGTTCATCCAACCCAGCGCCGGCAACGTCTTCATTCCGCTCGGCGCGCAAAAGCCCGGGCTGTACCTGGTCGAGGCGATGGCCGGCCAACACCGTGCGACCACGCTGCTGTTCGTCAGCGACACGCTGGCGCTGACCAAAGTCTCCGGCGCGCAGATGCTGGTCTGGAGCGCCCACCGTGCGCAAGGCCAGGCCGTGCCGGCGACCAAGGTGGTGTGGACCGACGGTGTCGGCGTGCTGAAGACTGGCGCCACCGACGCGCAAGGCCTGCTGCGCATGGACAAGCCGGCGGCGCCCGAGCAGACCTACGTCTTCGGCGAAGACCCGGCCGGCGGTGTCTTCATCTCGGAAAACTTCTACTACGACAGCGAGATCTACAACGCCAAGGTCTACGCCACCACCGACCGGCCGCTGTACAGGCCCGGCGACATGGTGATGCTGAAGGTCACCGGGCGCGAGTTCAAGAACGCGCGTGACTCGGTGGCGCTGGCCGATGGCGACATCGGTGTGGTCGTGCGCGACCCGGCTGGCCAGGTGGTCGCAACCCAAACGCTGAAGTTCAGCGGCACGAGTGGCGCCGACGGCCGCTTCCAGCTGCCCGACAACGCGGCGGCCGGCGGCTACGAACTGATGCTGACCCTGCGCGGCGACAACTACACCGCGGCCTTCCGCGTCGCCGACTACCAGAAGCCGCATTTCGAGATCCAGTGGCTGCCGGACAAGGCCGATTTCGCGACCGGTGATGCGGTCGCCGGCGCGATCCAGCTCAGCTACCCCGACGGCAAGCCTGTGGCCAACGCACGCCTGAGCTTGAGCGCTCGCGCGCAAGCACTGAGCATGGTCGAAGGTGAGCTGGACTACAGCGGTTCGTTCCCGCTGAAGTTGACGCAGGACGAGCTGGTCACCGATGGTTCGGGCAAGGCGCAGTTCAAGCTGCCGGCTGCCGAGCAACCGAGCCGTTATGTGTTGACGGTGCTGGCCACCGACGGCGCGGCCTACCGTGTGCGCAGCACCCGTGAGCTGCTGGTGGAGCGCGGCAGCGCGGCCTGGTTGCTGGCGCCGGAGCGGCAGTTCTCGAAGCCCGGCGAGTCATTGAGCTTCCGCTGGAGCCCCAGCCGCCGCGCGACCGACACCACACCGGCCCAACCGCTGCGCTGGGAATGGCTGCGGCTCGAAGACCGCCAGCGCAGCAGCGGCGACCTCACGGCGCAGGGCACGGCGGCTGGCGGCACAGTGGCGATCAGCTTCCCGCAGCCGGGCTCTTACACCGTGACCTTGCGCGACGCGCAAAAGCGCATCGTCGCAGCGACCTCGCACTGGGTCTCGGGCGAAGGCCTGAAGGCACCGGCCGGCAGCATCGCGATCGTGTTCGACAAGGCCAAGTACAACCCGGGCGACACGGCCGAAGCACTGGTCACCTTCCCCGAGCTGGTCGACCAGGCGCTGGTGACGCTGGAGCGCGAGCGTGTCGAAGCGGCCGCGTTGCTGACCCGCGGCGGCGAAGGTTTCACGACCGAACGTTTGGGCCCGACGCAATGGAAGCTGCGCCTGGCGGTGACCGAGGCGATGAGTCCCAACGTCACCGTCTCGGTGGCCTATGCCAAGCACGGCGACAGCGTGTTCCAGAACCAGGGCTTGAGCGTCGCGCAGCCGCGCGTCGCGCTGGAGTTCAAGCCCGACAAGGCGGTCTACGCGCCCGGCGACACGGTCAACGTCGAGCTGAGCACGACGGTCGGTGGCAAGCCGGTGGCGGCCGAGGTCGCGGTCGGCGTCGTTGACGAAATGATCTACGTGCTGCAGCCCGAGATCGCGCCGTCGATCGACGATTTCTTCTACCACCCGCGGCGCAACAACGTGCGCACCAGCGTGTCGCTGTCGTTCATCGGCTACGACCTCGCGACGCGCAAGCTCGGCGAGTTGCCGGGCCGCCGCGGCGAGCCGCAACGTGCGGTCAAGGTGCTCGAGCGTCCGCGACGCGACAACATCGACACGGCGGCGTGGGAGCCACGCCTGCGTACCGACGCCACCGGTCGCGCGCGCTTCAGCTTCAAGATGCCTGACTCGCTGACGCGCTGGCGTCTGACCGGCCGCGCCGTTGATGCGAAGGGCCTGGTCGGCCAGCAAACCGCCTGGGTCCGCAGCGACAAGGCGTTCTACGCCAAGTGGACCAGCCCCGACTGGCAACGAGTCGGTGACCAGGCGCAGGCCAGCATCGCGCTGTTCAACCAGGGCCGCGAAGCGCAAGAGGTGGAATGGACGGCGCAAGGTACCGGTGTCTCGCAGCAAGGCAAGCTGAGCCTGAAGCCCGGCGCCAACTTCGTGACGCTGCCGTTGAAAGCTGAAAGCCTGGGCGCGCTGGACCTGACGGTCACGCTGCGCCAAGGCGGCAAGGTGGTCGACACGCTGGCGACGCCGCTCAAGCGCGTGCCGGTGGCCTGGAGCAACCCGCGCGAGCTGGTGCTGGACTTGGCCGCTGGCCCGGCGGCATTGAACCTGCCGGCCGATGCGCGCAACGTGCGCGTCACGCTCGCTGCCGACCCCGCTGTCGGTGCGTTCAGCCGTTGGGTCGATGACCTGGTCGAGTACCCGTACGGCTGCGTTGAACAGACCGCGAGCCGCATGCTGCCGCTGTCGATCGCGCTGCAATCGCTGTCGGCTGCGCAGCAACCGTTGGCGCCGATGCTGACGCAGCGCCTGTCGACTGCACGCCTGTCACTGGCGCAAATGGCCGGGCCGCAGGCGCAGTTCGGCTGGTGGGGGCGCGGCATGGCCGATGACCCGTTCCTGACTGCGTACGCCTACTACGCCGACTGGCGCGCGACACAGGCGCTACGTGCGCCGCTGCCGGCCGCGCATTGGCAACGCCTGCTCGACGTCTACGCGAAAGAGGGCGCCAAGACCTCGCCGCTGCAACGTGCGCTGGCGCTGCACTGGATGCAGGAGATGGGCTTGCCGGTCAGCTCGATGGTCGACGCGCTGCTGGAAGAGCTGGTCGCCGCCAAGGCCGAAGGCGATGCCTCAGCGGCGGGCAAGCGCGGCAGTGTCGTGATGAGCGACGAGGCCGCTGGTGCGCGCGACATCGCGCTGGTGCTGGCCAGCTACAGCGCTGGCGGGCGTGCCACCGCGTCCCAGCGCGCCGAAGCCGATGCAGCGGCGACGCGCCTGGCGGCATCGCCATCGCCGTTCGTGCAAAGCCTGCTGGTACTGGCGAAGAAGGGCGGGGCGGCGCAGGCCAATGCACTGCTGGCGCAGGTGCGTGGTGAGCAGCCGACCTTCGACCGGGCGCAAGCCCTGGTCTGGCTGCACAAGGCGCTGGGCTCCACGCCCGATGTGCGCGCTGAAGCCGGCAGCCTGCCGACGCCTTGGGTGGCGTCGCGCGGCAGTATCGGCCAGCCGTTGTGGACGCTGCCTGCGACCGCAGCCAAGCCCACGACGCTGGCAGCCAGCGGTGGCGCCAAGGTCGCATTCGTCGCGTTCGACAGCAGCGAAGCCGGCAACGCGCCGGCGCTACCGGTGCAGATCGAGCGCCGGCTCTACCGCGTCGTGCCGCAAGCCAAACCCCAGGCGGACGCGGCTTCGGCACCGGGTGGCAGTGCGTCACCCGCGGCGCCCGACGATGGCCACCTGACCGTCAAGCTCGAACTCGTGACGCCCGGCACGCCGCTGGACACCAATACGCTGTACCTCGACGCGCTCGATGTGAAGAGCCAGCAGCCCTTGCACTGGGGTTTGCTGGAGGTGGCATTGCCGCCGGGAGCCGCGGTTGAAGCCAGCACCTGGGGCCTGGACCTGCAAGGCGACGAAGCCGGCAAGACCTCGCCGCTGGAGCGTGCCATTCACCAGGCGACGCGTCAGGGTTATGCGGTGCCGGTGGAGAAGCTGGCCGGCGGTGAATCGGTGACCTACCGCCACCTGCTGCGCTTCTCGCAACGCGGCCGCTACCAGCTGCCGCCGGCACGCCTGTACCGCATGTACGAACCTGAGGCCAAGGCCCTTGAAACCGGCAACGGCTGGGCCACGGTGGAGGTGCGCTGAGCTTGGACAGGAAGACAAAGCGCAGCTCGCGGGGCTTCGGCCGCACCGTGCACAGGGCCGCCCTGGCGCTGGCGGCACTCGCTTGCGCCGGTGTGGCGCAGGCGGCGCCTACGCCATCGCTGGTTTGGCGCGCGAGCGATGGCTCGCTCGCGCACGCGCCGGCCAACGTCGACGCACCGGCCAGCGCCCCGCTCGGCAGTGTCTGGAAGCTGTTCGTCTACAGCTACCTGCAGACCACCAACGCGCAAGAGCCGGTCTACCGCTGCGAACGCGCGCAGCGCGAACCGGGCGACGAGTACTGCTGCGAGCCCGGCGAAAGCATCACCCGCGACGCGGCGCTGCAACGCAGCTGCGGCGCCTACTTCGAGCCCAAGCGCCTGAGCCTGAAAGATGCCGACTGGCAACGCTTCTGGGTCGCGCGCAATGCGCCCGCCTGGCTGCATCCACTGGCCTCGCTGCAGCCGGCTGCACAAGTGCCGATCGCCAGCCTGCTGGAGGCGCTGCAGCGTGTGCCCTATGGCGCCCGCCTTGCCGCGCGCCAAGCGCTGCTGCCCAACACCTTGCGCGATGTGGGCGTGCTGGACGCACTCGGCAGCTCGCCGCGCTTCAAGACCTGGTCATGGTTCGATGCCAAGGGTGAGCGTTGGGGTGGTGCCGCCGGCTGGCTGGCCGACGGCTCGCCGTTCTGGTTCGGCGCGCCCGGCACCGGCCGCGTCGCGCTGCAACGCAACGCCGAGATGATCGCGTCGGCGTGGAATGCGCGCGGCCTGCTGCATGCCCCGCCCGACGCGGCGGCACTACAGGCCCAGCCCTGCGTCGACGTGAACTTCTTCAGCCGCTACCCGCTGACCAAGGTGCTGCGGGACGACAACCAGCCGGCGCCGCTGGGCCCGCTCGCGCCGCTGTCGCGCGGTGGGCAGTACGCATTCCACTTCGCCAACGGCCCGAAGCTGATCGTGCCGGGGCAGCCCGAATTCCAGCTCACCGGCAGCGACAAGGCGCCGCGCTTGCAGGCGCGATTGCCGCTGGAAGACTACGTGGCCCGTGTCGTCGACCGCGAAGGCGACGCGCGCGAGGTGTCCGCCGCAAGGGCGTTGGCGATTGCTGCGCGCAGCTGGCTGCGGCAGAACAGTGCGCCGGCCGCCGGCGCCGATGGCGGCTGCCTGCAGGTCGATGACGACAGCCGCGCGCAGCGTGTCAGCCCGCGCCCACCCACACAAGCAGCGCGCGCCGCCGCGGCGTTCACCGCCGGGCTGGTGTTGAACGGCTCGCCGGTTCGCTACCAACTCGATGGATCTCAGCCCCAGGTGATGGCCTGGCGCGAGACGGTGGCCGCCAGCCGCGCCGGCGTCGGTGTCGAAGGCCTGCTGCGCGACGCATTCCCTTCGGCCACGCTGGCCGGCTGGAGCGACGAAAGCGACTGCGAGCTGATGCCGCGCGCCGCGGCCTGGCTGACTGAACGCGAACCACGCTGGCGCAAGGTGCTGCGCGCAGAGGCCGGCTACGAGCCGCCGGACAACGCGCCGCAGGTCTGCTTGCTGACGCAAGGCGTGCCGCACGCCGACCTGCGCCGCGGCCGCGTCTTCGTGCGCGAATGGACCAGCCGCGACGGCCGCGTGTCGCTGATCCACGAGTACCTGCACCTCGCCTTCCGCCGCCACCCGAACGGGCGCGACGAGGCCTACATCGAGCGCTTGGCGCAGCAATTGGCGGACTCATGAACTGCAGCTCCCTTCATCGTTCGATCGCTGCCGCGCTCATCGCACTCACTGCGCTGGGCCTCAGCGCACCGGCGTGGGCCCAAGAGGCTGGCCGCACGGTGATCGACACCCCGGCCGGCGGCTGGCGCGCCAGCGACAGCACGCAACGCGACTTCGTGCAGACCGTCAACTACCCGGCCTCCAACGTCAACACCGAGGGCCGCAGCGCCAGCGCGTTGATCGCCGGCCGCATCGCGAAAGACCTGGCTGCTGCGCCGGCCAAGACGCGCCAACCGGCGCGACTGGTGGTCGATGGTGTGGCGCTGCCGCTGGACGCGGCGCAGGACGGACGCTTCTCGCGCCCCTGGTCGTTCGGCCCGGGCGCTCACGGCGTCGCGGTGCGTGGGCCTGGCGGCGCCGGCACGTCTGAACGCCGGGTGCAGTTCTACGAGGCCAATGCGAGCCGCGTGGCGCCCAAGCTGCGGGTGGTGCTGAGCTGGGACACCGACATGACCGACATCGACCTGCACGTCGTCTCGCCCGACGGCCAGCATGTCTGGTACGGCCAGCGCGTGGCGGCCAACGGCGGTGCGCTCGATGTCGACGTGACGACAGGCTTTGGCCCCGAGATCTACGCCCACCCGGCCCCGATGCCTGGCGTCTACCACGTCTACGCCAACTACTTCGGCGCCGGCGAGCGGGAGGATGCGATCACCGTCGCACAGGTCGCGGTGATCGAGAACGAGGGCACGCCGCGCGAGAAGCAGCAGGTGTTCCGCGTACCGCTGCGCAAGCCGGGCGAGCTGACGCTGGTGCGTTCGTTCGTGGTGCCTTGAGATGGCGATGAAGCCGAGTGCTGCGGTGCTGCTGGCGCTGGCCCTGGGGGCCGGCGAGGTGAGCGCCGCTGAGGTGACGGAGCGAACGATCCAGCGCCCGGCCGGCGGCTGGACGCACAGCGGGCTGATCGAGACCACGCAGCGCGTCGAATATGCCTACCCGAACAACTTGATTGACCGCGGCGGCCAGCGCGGCCGCACGCTGATCGAAGGGCGCCTGAAGCAGCTGGGCACGAACCGCCAGCCACCGACGCTGGTGGTCAATGGCAACGCGATGCCGCTGTACAGCGACGAGCAGGGGCGTTTCGCGCGGCCCTATTCGTTCGGCCCCGGCAGCAACGGCATCGAGCTGCGTGGCACCGATGGCAAGGTCGTCCAGCGCACCCAGTTCTACGAAGCCAATGCACTGAAGACGCAGGCCAAGGTGCGCGTGATCCTGGCCTGGGACGATCCGCAGGCTGAACTGGACCTGCACGTGCTGACGCCTGACGGCGGCCACGCCTTCTTCGCCAGCCCCATCCTCGCCAACGGCGGCGGGCTCGATGTCGACAGCGTCGACGGCGCGGGCCCCGAGATGTTCTCGCTCGCCGCACCAGTGGCCGGCACATACCACGTGTACGTCAACTACTGGGGCAACTTCGGCGCCGAGGGTTACCACTTCGACGAATCGACGCGCCAGCAGCCGGTGATCAGCGCCCGCATCACGCTGGTCTTCGACGAGAACACTGGCGCCGAGAAACGCGAGACCTTCACCGTGCCGATGCGCAAGATCGGTGACCTGACGCTGGTGCGGTCGTTCCGGCGCAGTTGAGCGATGGGCATCATGCGGCTCTTGACCCTGGCCGTGGCCGCCGTCGCGCTGGTGGCGTGTTCGCGCATGCACGAACCGCTGCCAATGACCGGCGAACGTGCCGCATTCGTCGGCACCTGGATCAGCAAGCAATCCATCCCGGCCGAAGGCAAGACCGACAACGTGGTCCTGATCCTCGGTGAAGACAGCTCCGCCAGCTACATGCGCTGCATGGACTACCGCACGCGCAGCGACAGCGGCTCGGTCAGCGAGGGGCACAACTACCGGGGCGTGCGCGGCGGCACTGTGACCGCCCTCAGTGACAGGCAGCTGACGATCAGCATGCCGCTGATGGATTCGGGCTTCGCGATGAACGACGACATCGAGATCGGCGGCCGACCCCACGAGGAGGCCGGGGCATGGCACCTGAAGGTCGACGGCACATCGCTGCGCAAGCTCGGCCCTGATGGGACCAGCGACCACGAACAGTGGCCGTGCTGGTCGTCCGACAAGCCGGCCGACGATTCGCCGTCGCCTGGGCGTCGCACATGACTGTTATGTTCAATCGGCCGACGCTGTGTTTCGCTGCGCCGGTTTTTCCAACGCCACGCACGGAGCCATGACATGACATCGATTCGAACGCGCTTGATGCGCGCCCTGGCCCTGTGCACCACGTTGTGCCTCGGCGTCCTGGCCCCGTCCGCCGAAGCCGCGCCGATGTTGCTGAAGCCGGTGACGGTGAAAGCGTCGGCCACCAATGCCGACAGCCGCACCGACTATGCGACCGATGGCGACGTGAACACCCACTGGGTGTCCGGCAAGTTCCCCAAACAATGGATCCAGCTCGACTTCGGCCGGCCGGTGGCGATCAGCCAGATCCGCCTGCTGACCAGCCAGGACCCGGTCGGCAAGACGGTCCACACCATCTCAGTGGGTGACGACCCCAACCACCTGCGTGTGGTGCGCAAGTTCAGCGGCAAGACCAAGGACAACCAGTGGCTGGAGCACGCCGGTGACGGCCAGAACGGCGACCGGCTCGGCCATGCCCGTTATGTACGCATCACGACGACACAAAGCCCGTCGTGGGTGGCCTGGCGCGAGATCGAGGTCTACCAGGGCGTCGAATACCTCGGCTACTTCGGTAGCGATTTCGAAGGCCAGTTCACCGGCAACCCGGCCGCCGAGACCGCGGCGGCCGGTGCCAACCTGACCTGGATCCGATCGTTCACGCCGGCTTTCATCGACGCTCGCTTGGCGGCTGCGCAGGCGGTTGGCAGCCGGTCGGTGCTGGTGCTGGATTCGCAGCTCTTCATCGTCGACGAGCATGGCCAGCTGACCTTGCGGCCCGAGACGGATCGCCACAACCAGCTGGCGGCCGTGGCGGCAGTGGTTGCGAAGTACCCGCCGGGCGCCGTTGCCGCCGTGTACCCGCTCGACGAGCCGTACCTCAACGGGCTGTTGATGCACACCGACGTGGGCCCGATGAAGACCAACCTGGGCACCGCCGCGAACGAGCTGCGGGACTACTTCCCCGCAACACCGGTCGCCGCCATCATCTCGGTAGACCCGAGAGAGTTCGACCTGACCCACGACTACTTCGACATGTTCGACTGGGTCGGCTTCGACTGCTACGGTGAGTGGAACGAGTGCGGCCCGGTTCCAAAGCGCAGCATGCGTTACCTCATCGACACGCTGCGCGGCAAGCTCAGCCCCAGCCAGCGCATGATCGCCACGCCCTGGGCCTTCCGCTACGATGACACCGGCACCGGTGCGGACGCGCAAGCGCAGTTGGTCGACAACATCGACCATTGGCACGCCGAAGTCTTGAGCGACGGCAAGTACGTGGCCGTGGCGCCTTTCCTGTGGAACACGCTGGACCTGAACGCGAACGGCCTGGTCGACGCGGGAGCCAAGGATCTGCCGTGGGCCAAGGAGCGGGTGTACCAGATGGCCCGGCAACTGCTGCACCCGGAAGAGACACGCGTCTACCCGGTCACCGTTCGCGCCTCGGGCCACTACGGGACCCAATACCCATTCGCGGCCGTCGACCGCGACAACAACGGCGCGTGGAGTGCCGGTGGCCCACCGGTGCAGTGGATCGAGCTGGACCTGGGCGGCAGCCGCCGGATCTCGAAGGTCCAGCTGCTCACAGCCCAGTCGCCCCAAGGCCTCACCACGCACCAGCTCTACGGGGCGGGCTATGTCGCTGGCACCAGCACCTGCCCGACCGAGATCGGCGGCTTCAAGACGCTGGGCAGCGCCTTGAGCGGCAACACCGACGACAACCAGTTGCTCAGCTGGAAGGGCGCCGCTGACATTGCCTGCCTGCGCGTGCTCACCACCCAAAGCCCTTCGTGGGTCGGCTGGCGAGAGATCTCGGTCTGGCGGCCGTAGCCTAACGGGCAGCATCTCGCTGCCCCGCTCGCAAACGCGTACTCGGACAAAGTCATTTGCTGCATCGACAATCGCCGCATGCACACGATCAACGATTGGGCGACCCCCTTCGAGCGGGGCAATGGCAACCAGACCACCACCTGGCAGGAATGCATTGCCTTCCACCAGCGCCTGGCGCAGGCTTTTGGGCCCTGGCTGAAGTTTGAAGAGGCGGGCCGCTCCGACGGCGGCACACCGATCCACGTCGGCGTGTTCTCACCCGATGGCGTGTTCGACCCGCAGGTCGCGAAGGCCGAGGGCCGGCCGGTGTTCTTCAACAACAACGGCATCCACCCCGGTGAGCCCGAAGGCATCGACGCCTGCATGGCGATGCTGCGCGACCTGTGCCTGGATCCGGCCAAGCGCGCGGCGCTCGGGCGCACCATGCTGGTCTACATCCCGGTCTACAACGTCGATGGCGCGCTGAACCGCGCCGACACCAGCCGCGTCAACCAGAACGGGCCCGAGGCCTTCGGCTTTCGCGGCAACGCGCGCCATCTCGATCTGAACCGCGACTTCATCAAGGCCGACAGCCTGAACGCCCGCACGTTCGCCCAGGTGTTCACCCGCTGGGATCCGGACGTGATGGTCGACACCCACACGTCGAACGGCGCCGACTACCAGCACGTGATGACGCTGATCGCCACGCAGTCGGACAAGCTTGGCGGCCGCACCGGCCAGCACCTGCGCGAGGTCATGCTGCCGGCGCTGTATGCCGACATGGCCGAGCGGGGCTTTCCGATGTGCCCCTACGTCAATCCGGTGAAGGAGATTCCGGACGACGGCATCGCCGAGTACGTTGATTCACCGCGCTTCTCCACCGGCTACGCCGCGCTGCACCACACGATCGGCTTCATGCCCGAGACGCACATGCTCAAGCCCTTCGAGGCCCGTTTGCGCAGCACGCGTGCGATCGTCGAAAGTGCTCTGGCCTACACGGTGAAGAACGGCGGCGCGATTCGCGAGGCCCGCGCGGCCGACCGTGCCGCGATCTCGGACGGCGCCGCCGTGGCGCTCGACTGGCAGGTGGACATGACTCGGCCGCGCCCGGTCCGGTTCCGCGGTTTCAAGGCGGTGTACGAGCCGAGCCGGATCGGTACCTACCAGCGACTGCGCTATGACCGCTCCGAGCCATGGGAGAAGGACATCCCGTTCTTCGACCGCTTCAATGTCACCTCCAGTGTCGAGCCGCCGAGGGCCTATTGGCTGCCGCAGGCCTGGCACGACGTGGTGCTGCGCCTGCAGGCCCATGGTGTGCCGCTGCACCGCGCTGTACACGCCGGCCGCGTGCCGGCCGAGGCTTACCTCGTCGACCACTATGAGAAGCGCGCGCTGCCCTTCGAAGGCCGGCACCTGCACGACACGCTCGAGGTTCACGCTGAGCGCGTCGACGCCGCGTTGGCAGAAGGCGACTGGATCGTGACGCTCGGTGGCCCGCATGACCGCTTCATCGTCGAGGTGCTGGAGCCGCTGGGCATCGACAGCTTTTTCCGCTGGTCGTTCTTCGACAGCGTGCTGAACAGGAAAGAAGACTTCAGCGACTACGTCTTCGAAGACGAGGCCGAGCGCTTGCTGGCCGTCGAGCCGGAACTGCGCGAACGTTTCGAGGCCTGGAAGGCCGAGCACCCGGATCTGCTCGGTGACCGCGACGCCGTGCTGACCTTCCTGTTCCACGCGTGCCGGCGCTACGCCGAGCCGGAGTGGCGGCGTTATCCGGTGATGCGGCTGCTCGAGCTGCCTGAGACGCTGTTCACCGCTGAGGGCTGACGTCGGGGGCCTGCATCTCCCAGCCGTGCTCGTCTTCACCGACGATCACGAAGCCCAGCCGTTCATACAGGCGCTGCGCCGGGTTGGACTTCAGCACCTTCAACTTCAACGGCATCTGCGCCGCCAGCGCCTCGGCCTGCAGTTCACGAATCAGGGCTGCGCCGATGCCACGGCCCTGGTAGGCCGGCATCACCTGCACCTGCAGGATCCACCAGGTCGCAGGTTGGCGCCAGAGCTTCCACAGCCCGACGGGCTGGCCGTCGACCTCGATCACCTGCGCCTCGTCCCAGTGGTTGCGCACCCGCTCTTCCATCTCGGCCGGCGTCTGGAAAACGCCGGCAGCTCGGTGGTGCGGGTCCATCGCCGTCTCGCGCAAATGCAGTAAGAAGGGGACGTCGGCTTCCTGCGCCGGGCGCAGCGTGAAGGCAGGCATGGGGTGGCTCAGCATGCGGGACAGGGGTGTCTGCCAAGTTTATAGACCTCTTCGCCATAGGCCCTTTGGGCCCGCCCGCCCGCCCGGCCGGCAGGCAATCCACCCTGGCGCGGCAGGCCAGCGGCGTCAGTCGAGCGGGGCGCCAGGAGCTTCCCAGTAGACCTCGATAGCAAGACCTTCGAGGTCCGCGCAGCGGTATGAGGCCAAGGTATCGTCCTGGTACAGCGGCTTGACGATGGCGACGCCGCTGTCTCGCATCCGGTCATGCAGAGCCAGCACGGCAGCAGCATCGCCAAGGCGGAAACCGAGGTGGAACCAGCGCGGCATTGGGGCCGGCGCCGCGTCGTCCATCAACGCAAGGTCGAAGCCCGCGTCGTCGTGCAGAAAACTCAAGCACTCGCCGCGTCGGCCGACTACCAGACCAAACCAGCGCTCATAGAACGCTTCAGCTGCGGTGCGGTCGCGCACATGCAAGTGCAGGTGGTTGAGGTTCATTGTTCGCTCCCCGGCAGAATCGCCGCGGCACCGGCCCGGTGCTGCGGACAGCAAGCATTGGCGCACACCGCCCAGGGAGCTGACAAGCACTGCCGCGTCGCCGGGGTGGCGAGCGCGGCAGCCTCAGTCGTCACACCGCAGCGAGAGCGCGGGTCAGTTCGTCCTGCAGGTCCTGCACGTCCTCGACGCCAACCGACAGGCGGATCAGCGTGTCGCCGATGCCGAGCTTGGCGCGCTGCTCGGCCGGGATCGACGCATGGGTCATGATGGCCGGGTGCTCGATCAGGCTCTCGACACCGCCCAGGCTCTCGGCCAGCGCGAACAGCTCGCAGGTTTCGAGGAAGCGGCGCGAGCCTGCGAGGTCGCCCTTCAGATCGATCGAGATCATGCCGCCGCCGGCGCGCATCTGCCGCTTGGCCAGCGCGTGCTGCGGGTGGCTTTCCAGGCCCGGGTAGTGGACCTTCGCGACCTTGGGTTGCGCTTCGAGCCACTGCGCCAGGTGCAGCGCGCTCTGCGAGTGCCGCTCCATCCGCAACGCCAGCGTCTTCACGCCGCGCAGCGCGAGGAACGAGTCGAACGGGCCGGCGATCGAGCCGATCGCGTTGTGCAGGAAGGCCAGCTGCTCGGCGATCTCGGCATGGCGCGGCTCCTTGCCGACCACCGCGACGCCACCGACCACATCCGAATGGCCGTTGAGGTACTTGGTGGTCGAGTGCACGACGATGTCGAAGCCCAGCTCCAGCGGGCGCTGGCCCCAGGGGCTGGCGAAGGTGTTGTCGGCCACGGCCAGCAGGTTGTGCTGGCGCGCGATGCCGGCCACCGCTTCGAGGTCGATCAGCTTCAGCAACGGGTTCGACGGCGTCTCGACCCAGACCATCTTGGTGTTGGGCCGGATGGCCGCACGCACCGCCGCCGGGTCGGTCATGTCGATGAAGCTGAACTGGTGCGCCGCGGTGCGCTTGCGCACCCGCTCGAACAGACGGAAGGTGCCGCCGTACAGGTCGTCGCTGGAGATGATGTGGGCGCCGCTGTCGAGCAGCTCCAGCACCGTCGACATCGCCGCCAGGCCGGAGGCGAAGGCGTAGCCGCGTTGCGCGTTCTCGAGGTCAGCCACGCAGCGCTCGAAGGCTTCGCGGGTCGGGTTCTGCGAGCGCGAGTACTCGTAGCCCTTGTGCACGCCGGGGCTCGACTGCACGTAGGTCGAGGTGGCGTAGATCGGCGGCATGATCGCGCCGGTGGTGGGGTCGGGCGACTGCCCGCCATGGATCACGCGGGTCGCGAAGCCGTGCTTCTTGTTCGTCGTCATGCGAGGTTTCTCCGCAGGTGGTTCAGCAGGTCGAAACGCGTGATGAGACCATAGAAGCCGTCCTTGTCGGCGATCACAGCGACCAGACCCTGTTTCAGGGTGGCGGTCAGTGCAGCGATGCCGGCAGTGGGCGACAGCGTCTCGACGCGTTCGCTCATCGCGCTCTTCACGGTTTCACGGAATCCGGCCGCGTCGCCCTGCACGCGCAGCAGCACATCGGATTCATCGAGCAGGCCGACCAGGCGGCCGTCGACCAGCACTGGCAGCTGCGAGATGTCGGCCGCGCGCATGCGCTGGAAGGCGGTCAGCAGGGCGTCGTCTGGCGACACGCTGATGACGGCGTCGTCTACCACGCGGCGCGAGATCAGGTCACGCAGGTCGCCCACCACCGGGCGCGTCAGCAGGCCCTGGTCGAACATCCACGCGTCGTTGTAGACCTTGGACAGGTAGCGCGTGCCGGTGTCGCAGACGAAGGTGACGATGCGCTTCGGCGTGGTCTGTGCGCGGCAGTGGCGCAGTGCGGCGGCCACCAGCGTGCCGGTGGACGAACCGGCGGCGATGCCCTCGCGCTTGAGCAGTTCGCGCGCGGTGCTGAAGCTCTCGGCGTCGTCGATCGTGTAGGCGTGCTTGACGCCCGACAGGTCGGCGATCGACGGGATGAAGTCTTCGCCGATGCCTTCGACGGCCCACGAGCCGGCCTGGCCGAACGTGCCGGTGGCGATGTAATCGCACAGCACCGAGCCCTTGGGGTCGGCCAGCACGAACTCGGTCGCCGGGTCGACGCGGTTGAAGTAGCGCTTCAGGCCGGTCAGCGTACCGCCGGAGCCGACACCACAGACGATCGCGTCAACGCGGTGGCCCATCTGTTGCCAGATCTCGGGGGCAGTGGTGGTCTCGTGCGCCAGCGGGTTGGCCTGGTTGTTGAACTGGTCGCTGTACCAGCTGCCGGGGATCTCTTTGGCCAGACGGGCGGCGAAGTCCTGGTAGTAGGCGGGGTGGCCCTTGCCGACGTCGGAGCGGGTGGTGTGCACTTCGGCGCCCAGCGCCTTCAGATGCAGCACCTTCTCGGCGCTCATCTTGTCGGGCACCACCAGGCAGACCTTGTAGCCCTTGGCGCGGGCGACCAGCGCCAGGCCCAGGCCGGTGTTGCCGGCGGTGGCTTCGATCACCGTGCCGCCGGGCTTCAGGCTGCCGTCACGCTCGGCCGCTTCGATCATCGCCAGGCCGATGCGGTCCTTGATCGAGCCGCCGGGGTTTTGCGATTCGAGCTTCAGGAAGAGCTGGCAAGGGCCGGTGTCGAAGCGCGTGACTTCGAGCAGCGGGGTGTTGCCGATCAGGTCGAGGACCGCGGGGCGGGACGAGGCGTCAAAAGGCGACCCGAAGGTCGCGTCAGGGGTGGTCGTCATGTGTCTCCGAAATGGCTGTGGCCCCATGGGCGGGTAAGCCCTGGGGCAATGGCTATGTTGCGCGGGTCTGCGCAGGGGTTGTCAGCATACGCCGAGCCGTGGGTGGCTCGATATGCGGGCGGCGCATTTGGGCGCCGCCGGTCACCGCCAAGCTACGGTAGGCAGCGGGCGCGCCAGCGCGACGGTGCCATGCCCATTCGGCTGGTGAAGACGCGGCAGAAATGGCTCTGGTCGGCAAAGCCGCAGGCGGCGGCGATCTGACCCAGCGGCAGGCCCGGCTCTGTCAGCAATTGCAACGCCAGCTCGATGCGGCGCTGCAGGATCCACTGGTGCGGCGGCTGCCCGGTGGCAGCGCGGAAGGCGCGCGCGAAGTAGCTGGGCGACAACCCCAGCTGCCCCGCGACCTCGGCGATCGAGACCGGCCGGTGCAGATGCGATTGCATCCACTCGCTGGCCTGGCGCAGCTGCCAAGGGGCCAGCGGGCTGGTCTTCTGCACCGGTGTGGCGCGGCTGGCGGCGAAGCACGACAAGGTTGGCGCCAGCGCCAGGCTGTCGGCCGAGAGGGTGTGGGTGTCTTGGTAGGGCATGGGTGTGCGGGTCGGGGCATCTTCCCGGGCGCGCCGTCGTTCCGCCAGCCGGGCGGTCACTTACGAAAAACCACCGGGGCGTCTAGGTGGAATCACCGGGGTGCCGTAGCGCCCCACAGCGGTTTTGTGCAAGACGTTGCGGTAGCGCTATCACGACAATCGCGGCGCCCGAGGAGAAGGGAGCAAGCAGCGCCCGCGCGTCGTGGAGCGCCTTGCCAACGAGGAGAGACCATGAGCTTTGCCACAGTCGTGACCGCTGCCGCACCTCGCCGTGCGCTGACCACCACCCGCCCGCCACGCCGGCGAGTACTCGTCCCCATTGCGCTCGCCACGTTGGCGGCTTGCAGCGGCCACAGCGTGGCGCGCGATGGCGTCTTGACCCCCGGCCAGCGGATCACCGTCAAGGTGCCCGACCAGTTCAGGCACCCCGGTATCTTTGCCACACAGACCCGGCTCGATACCTTCAAGGCGGCCGCCAACTCGAGCAACCCGAGCGTGATGAAGACCGGCTACGGGGCAGTGACCGCCGACTCGCGCAGTGAGTACAGCTACCAATACCATGCGCTGGTCGATGTCGAGGTCGTCGGCGGCGCCATCGGCCCCGAGGAGGCGCGCTACAAGAACGATGCGATGGCCGCCTACCTGAACGCGCTGCGCTGGGTGAAGACCGGCAACAACCAGCACCGCGACCGCTCGGTGATGATCCTGAACGACTGGGCGCGCACCTTCCGCAGCTTCTCGGTCGCCTCCGGCACCGATTCAGCGCAGACGCAACTCGAGGCCGCGTGGATGCTGCCGGTGTGGGTCAGCACGGCCGAGATCATCCGCCGCTACAACAACGGCCAGGCCGGCTGGTCGCAGACCGACATCAACACCTTCAACGGCTTCGTCGACCGGCAGTACAGCTACGCCGAGAAGGCGCGCACGCGGGTCAACAACTGGGCGGTGTCAGCGGCGCTGGCGATGATGGCCGCCGGCGTCTACCAGGACAACAAGTCGCGTTACGCGGCCGGCCTGCAGCGCATGACCGAGATGATCCCGCTGTCGGTCTTCGCCAGCGGCGAGGTCAACGAATTGCGCGACCGGGACTGCACCCACCCCCAGTACAACCTCGAGGGGCTGTCGCAGGGCGCCGAGATGGCGACGATCCAGGGCGACACCTCGATCTGGCTGTACCAGCCGCAGGGCGAGACCAAGCCGCGCGTGGCCAAGGGGCTGGAGTACATGGCCAATTCGCTGCGCCTGGGCCAGGGCGTGCGCGACTGCCGCAGCGCAGCGCTGGAAGCCGGCTACATGGACATCGCAGTCAACGGCTACATGAACCGCGGCGTGCCGATCCCGAACTTCCAGACGCTGGCGAAAGAACGCCGGCCCGACAAGGGCTCGATGCAGTTCCTGGGCTGGACCACCGCGACACACGGTCGAGACGATTACTGAAGCACGCCCTGGATCGAAGGAAAACGGGCGCGCGCAGCGCCGCCCGACTTCAAGTGGCGTGCGCGGATCCGGCTTGTATGGTTGCGGGGTTGGGGTGGAGGGCCTGAAATCCGGTGATCGGCCTGGACCGACTGGCGAAGACTGCCCCCACCCCGCCTGCCAGCGTCGATAGAGAACTGCGCGGCCGCCAAACAGACAGACCGCCGATCTGAGTGCAAGCCAACGCGGCTGGCGGGTCCCCACCCCAACGACTGTCATTGTCGATAGGGGAGACCTGACCATGCAAGATCAAGCTGTATTTGCCGGCATCGATGCTTCCAAGGCCGAGCTGGTGGGTTGTGTTCATGGCGGCCAAGGCTGCGCCGCGCTGCCCAACCAGGACGCTGCGGTGGCTGCCTGGTTGCGCACCTTGCCCAAAGGGGCCAAGGTCGC
>NZ_JBFUGE010000038.1:0-24043 GCF_056403075.1 Ideonella sp. P3_A4
ATCTTCGACACCGCGCAGGCCACGCGCGAACAGGCGCGGCGGCTGACCCGCGAGCAGCACGAGGTGGTGCGCGTCGGCGTGATGTGCACGATCGACTTTCACCAGGTGCTGCCCGGCTTCATCGAGAGCCAGGACCGGCACGCGATCGAGCTGACATTTCGTGAGGGCAACCTCGAGGCGCTGACCGACGAGCTGGACCGCGGCGAGGTCGATCTCGGCATCATGTGCAGCCCTTACGAAACGCCGCGCCGCTTCAGGGCCACGCCGCTGTTTCGCGAGGACTACGTGGTCGCGATCGGCGACGACCACCGCTTCGGCGGCCGCGCGACGATCGAGATGGCCGAGCTGGACCGCGAGCGTTACTGCGAACGCACGTATTGCGAGTTCTCGAGCTACATCGAGCGCCTGCTCGACGAGCGCAACGTGCGGCTCGAGGTGGTGCAGCAGTCGCACCGCGAAGACTGGATCCAGGCCTTCGTGCGCTCGAACTTCGGCGTGGCCTTCATGCCGCAGTCGATCGCCGATGCGGCCGGGCTGGCCCATGTGCGCACGGCCGATTGCCCGATCGTGCGCGAGGTCAAGGTGCTGGTGCAGGCCGAGCGGCCGGTGAGCCCGGCGCAGCAGGCGGTGATCGACTCGCTTGCCGGCCACGTCTGGCCGCTGCGGCCGACGGCCTAGGCCGTGGCCACGCGCAGCGGCACTCGGCGACGGCCGAAGCCGCGCGTGAAGTGGCTGAAGCGGCCGGCGACCTTGGTGCTGCAGTGCGGGCAGGTGCCACGTTCGTCGAGCTCGTTGCGCAGCACCTCGTACCAGTCGCGCTCGATCAACGGCGCTTTGCAGCTGGGGCAGAAGGTGGTGCCGCCGGTGCGGTCGTGCACGTTGCCGGTGTAGACGTGGTGCAGCCCTTGCGCCAGCGCGATCTCGCGGGCGCGGGTCAACGTGGTCGCGGGCGTCGGTGCCACGTCCAGCATCTTGTAGTCGGGGTGGAAGGCGGTGAAGTGCAGTGGCACGTCGGGGCCCAGGTGCTCCATGATCCAGCGCGACTCGGCCTCGATCTCGTCGCTGGCGTCGTTGTGGCCGGGGATCAGCAGTGTGGTGATCTCGAACCAGCAGTCGGTCTCGTGCTTCAGGTACTCGAGCGTGTCGAGCACGGGCGCCAGGTGAGCGCCGGTCTGCTGGAAGTAGAAGGCTTCGGTGAAGCCCTTCAGGTCGACGTTGGCGGCGTCCATGTGGGCGTAGAACTCGCGCCGCGGTTCGGCGTGGATGTAGCCCGCCGTCACCGCGACGGTGGCCAGGCCGTGCGCGTGGCAAGCCTGCGCGACATCGATCGCGTACTCGGCAAAGATGACCGGGTCGTTGTAGGTGAAGGCGACGCTGCGGCAGCCGGCCTCGGCGGCCACTTCAGCGATGCGSTCGGGCGACGCCGAGTCCATCAGCCGGTCCATCTCACGGCTTTTCGAGATGTCCCAGTTCTGGCAGAACTTGCAGGCCAGGTTGCAGCCGGCGGTGCCGAACGAGAACACGCTGGAGCCCGGGTGGAAGTGGTTCAGCGGCTTCTTCTCGATCGGGTCGATGCAAAAGCCCGAGCTGCGGCCGTAGGTGGTCAGCACCATTGCATCGCCGACCCGTTGGCGCACGAAGCACAGGCCGCGCTGGCCCTCGTGCAGGCGGCAGTCGCGTGGGCAGAGGTCGCATTGCACGCGGCCGTCGTCGAGCCGGTGCCACCAGCGGCCGGGGTAGGCCTGGTCTTGGTCAGCAGCGGGGCTCATGCACAGCCCCCGAAGTGGCGCACCTCGAAGCGCTCCAGGTGCACGTCGTCGTCCCAGAAGTGGCTGCGCAAGCCGGCCTTGTGCTTCAGCGCTTCAAGAAAGGCGCTGGGCGTGGGCAACTGGTCCCAGACCTGCGGCAGCAGCACTGCGCGCTGGTCATGCCAGCTCAGCACCAGGCCGTCTTCGCCCGGGCGCATGGCGGCCAGTGCCTCGGCTTCGTCGTTGGCGGGCAGCGGTTGCAGGGGCCCGAGCAGTGAGACTTCGATCTGCAGGCCGGGCCATTCGTCGGCAGCGAGCGGCGGAAATCGCGTGTCKCGGAACGCCGCAGCGCAGGCGTTGGCACGCAGGGCGTCGCGCAGCAGGTGGTCGGTCTCCAGCCGGCCGACGCAGCCACGCAATTCGCCATCGGCACTGTGCAGGCTGACGAAGCAGGCCAGCGGCGTGTCGAGCGCCGGGTGCGGCGGTTCGTCCACGGCGGCYTCGCCCAGGGCCTCGGCGATGGCGTTGCGGGCGATGGAGAAGGCGGCGGCGCCGAGGGCTCGCTCGGCCGCAGCCATCACGTCTTCGCTCGTCAGCTCGGGTTCGGCGGGGGCGTCGAAGGCCAGCGCGGCGTAGCCGACGACGCGGCGATGGTCGCCTGCCGTGTCGCCCGAGTTGCGCAGGTCGAGCAGGCGCGGCCGCAGGCCATGGCGGCTGGCCACCCGCAGCGCGCCGTTGAGCGCGCGGGCGCCGCAGGCTTCGTCGGGCTCCAGCCTGCCGTCTTGCTCCAACAGGCGCCTGACGGTGGCTTCGTCGCAACGTTGGGCTTCGTCGTAGCGCAGATAGTGCGACAGGTCGCTGCTGATCAGCACCAGCGTCTCGTCGCCGCCCCACAGGCGCTCCAGCACCTCGGCCACCTCGGCCGGGCGGGCATCGCCCACCAACAGCGGCACCAGCGCGAAGTCGTTGCCCAACACCTGCTGCAAGAACGGCAGCTGCACCTCCAGCGAATGCTCCTGTGCATGCGCGCGGTCGCTGCGTTCGACCTGGGGCAGGTCGTCCAGGCTGGCCAGCGCGGCGGTGTCCAGCGGCACGGCGCCCAGCGGGCTGTCGAAAGCGTCGACTGTCGGGGCGGCCAGGCTGCGCACCGGCACCCGGTGCGCCGGGCCCAGCAACACGACGCGGCGGATGTGCCCGTGGCGCGCGGCCGCGGCCACCGCGGCGTAGGCGCTGGCCGCCACCGGGCCGGAGTAGACGGTGCCGGCATGCGGCACCACCAGCAGCTTCGGCGGGCGGCCGCTGGGGTCGGGCAGCGTCGGGCGGGCCAAAGCGAAGCACCGCGCGATCTCGTCGCGCAAGGCCTGTGGCTCGGCGGGGTAGAACGAACCGGCCACGGCTGGAAGGCGGGTGGTGTGCATGGGCAGCAGCGGCTCCAACCGGTGAGTGTGGCGCGCGGGCCGGAAGTTCAACCGGTCGGCCCGCTCAAAGCATCACGCTGCGTCGGGTGAATCGGGCCGGGGGCGTGTCGGCGGCGGCGGGGGCCACCGCGTTGGTTCGTCTGCCTGACACTCGGCAGTGCCCCGGCGGCGTCCCCCCAAGCCCTGAACGCGTGGGGGGACCGGCGGACACGCGATACTGCCCGAATTGACCACGTGCCAACACCTTTCACCGTGCGCCGATGCCTGCCCTGCCTGATCCTGCCCGCCGTGCTGCTGGGGCCGATGGCCGCCCACGCCGCGGCCACTGAGGCCGACACCCTGTTCTTCAACCGCGCGGCCTCGTGCGTGGCGGTGTTGGAGCACGATGCGACCGAGATGGCCAACCGATACAAAGCCGGCGAGCGCAGCCTCAAGCCCGGCCTGGTGCGTTTGACCGAGCAAGGCTTTGCCTTCGTCGGCAGGGCCTATTTGCGCGGATTGCGCAAGGCCGAGGCGGACAAGCTGATCGATGAGGCCAAGGCGGCTCAGAAGCTGATGGCCGCCGACGCACTGCTGCAGCTGTCCACCAGTTGTCGGGCCGAAGGCGCCAAGCTCTACGCCGACGCCAACGGCTTCGAGCAGATGATCGTGTCGAACCGGGCCAAAGCCCGGGTCGACAAGCTGCTGGCACCTAAGAAGTTGTGAGCCCCCACGGCCCCCTGCCAGGGGCCCGCCCCCCCGAGGGGGCCTGCCCCCCGAGGGGGCTCGCGCAGCGGACCGGCCAAGCCGGATCCGCGCACGCCACTTGATGGGGGCGGCGCTACGCGCGCCCCGTTGCACGATGCCCGGCTTCGGCCCTCAATTCACGATGAAGACCACCGCGGTACGGGCGGGCACGTTGACCGTGCCGGTGCCTGCGTCGAAGCTGGCTTCGGTCACGCGCTTGTCGGCCGCGTTCGGCGACTGATGCACCGGGTGCAGCTGGAAGGCCTGGCCCTTCAGGGCGTCGGCGCTGACGCTGTGCGCTACCTTGTCGACGTTGACGAAGTAGGCGAGCTTGCTGAAATTGGCGCCGGCGTAGCCGCTGCCGTTGAGCAGCGCGGCCAGCACCGTGGCCTCCTGGCCTGAGCCGGTATTGAGGAACTGCAAGCGAGCCTTGATGTCGTCGGCCGTGCGCAGGCGCAGCAGCGCCGAGCTCTGGCGGATTTTCAGCAGGTCTCGGAAGACATCGCGCGTCCAGCCGATCTCATTGCCCGTCGGCTTGATCAACGGGTTCGCCAGGCGCGGCTGGATCAGGCCCCACTCGTTGCCGTTGTCGCGCTGCATCGGCAGGCCGACGCCGAAGTTGTTGTCGGTGTAGCTCCAGTCGAGTTTGTTGAACCAGTCGCCCGAGTCGTAGCTGTTGCGGTCCATCGACTTGCTGCGCTCGGTGTCGACGCCGGCGTGGAAGTAGGCGACGCCTTGGGCGAATGTGTTCAGCGCGGCGCCCAGCATCTGCACGCGAGCCCGGTCTTCCTTGCTGGTGGCCAGCGGCAAGCGGTAGGCGTTGATGTCGAAGAAGGTCTGGTTGTCGTGGTTCTCGAAGTAGTTCACGACCTCGGCCGGGTCGATCACCCAGCCGGCCGGGATGCCGCCGACGTTGATCTGCTCCAGCGGCAGCGTGGCGTCCCAGTGGGTGGTTAGCGGGTAGCTGCGGATCGAGCCGGCCAGGCCTGCCTTGATGACGTCGCCCAGCCACATCAGGTCGGTCTTCGAGCGGCCGCCGCCGAGCTCGTTCGGGTCGTACCAGAGGCCGTTCACATAGCCTTGCGACGAGACCAGGCTGGTGCCGGAATCACAGCAGCCGCCGCCGCGAACCGCGTCGCGGATCAGCGGGTTGAAGCTGCCGATGCCACTGCCGTTGAGCGAGAGCATCTCGGCCTGCACGAAGCGCTGGCCGTTGGCGACTTCGCCGAAGTTCCAGCCTTCGCCGAGCAGCTGCACATCTCGACCCGCAGCGGCCTTGACTTTGGCCTTCAGCTCTTCCATCACCGAGCGCGGCTGGTGGCCCATGATGTCGAAGCGGAACGAGCTGACGTGGTAGTCGCGGGCCCAGGTGATGACCGAGTCGATCATCAGCTTGCCCATCATGTGGTTCTCGGTCGCGGTGTTTTCGCAGCAGGTCGAGTGTTCGATGTTGCCGGCCGCGTCGAGCCGGTGGTAATAGCCCGGCACGACCTTGTCGAGCACCGAGTGGTCGTTCTGGCCCGACGCAGTGGTGTGGTTGTAGACCACGTCCATGCCGACGCGCAGGCCGGCCGCGTTGAGCGACTTGACCATGCGGCGGAACTCGATGATGCGGGTCGCGCCGTTGGTGACCGCGCTGGCGAACGAGCCTTCGGGCGCGGTGAAGTGGTAGGGGTCGTAACCCCAGTTGAAGCAGTCCTGGCCCGCGGTGGCGGCGACCGTGGCTTGCTGGTCGGGCGAGTCTGGCGCGCCGCTCGGGCTGGGCGTGACGCAGCCCTTCTCGGGCACGCTGGCCAAGTCGAACGAAGGCAGCAGGTGCACGTCGGTCAAGCCGGCGGCGGCCAGTGCCTTCAGGTGCTTCATGCCGTTCGAGTGGCTGTCGGTGAACGCGAGGTACTTGCCGCGGTGCGCCTCGGGCACGCTCGCGTCGTTGGCCGAGAAGTCGCGCACGTGCAATTCGTAGATCGACATGTCGGGCGACACGCTGACCGTTTCAGGCGGGTGGCTCGCGTCCCAGCCGGCGGGCTTGAAGCGCTCGCTGTTCATGTCGGCCACGTAGCTGCGGCGGCTGTCGCCTGAGAGGCTGAGCGAATACGGGTCGGTGACGAGGTTGCGCACGACGCCGACGCCGCGCGCGAACACGCGCACGCCGAAGCGGTAGTAGGCACTGGAGAGGTCGCCGGGCTTGGTCAGGCTCCAGACGCCGGTGGTGGGGTCGAAGCTCATCGCCTCGGCACTGAGCGCGGGATCAGCGCCGTTCGGGTACAGGTACAGAGCGACCTGCTGCGCGGTAGGTGCCCACAGCTTGAAGGTGGTCGCTCCGTTGGCCACGGTCGCGCCCAGGTCGGGCACGGCGTAGGCCGCGGCATACAGGTCGTCGAGCGCGCCGGCGAGCTGGCCGGTGGTCGCGTTCTGCACCAAGCCGTTGGTGTCTTCCTGCACCAGCACCAGCTGCTTGGTGTGCAGCGAGGGCAGCAGCGCGAGGTCGGCGTCACGCACGTTGAACACCGAGCCGTTGGCGACGTACTTGAACCGCAGCGCTGCGTCCGGTGGCACCTGGCCGCTGAAGGCGTCGAGCGTGATGAAGCCGTCGGCGCCGGTGACTGCCTGGTCTTTTGCGACCACGATCTGGCCAGTGACCGAGTGGTACAGCTTGACGACTCCGCCGCTGTTGACGCGCGGCCACTTGATCAGCTGCTTGGTCAGCCACACGGCGCGCGCATCGGCCGTCGACACCGAGCGCAGGTCGGGCGGGGCGATGTAGACGGTGGCGTCCTGCTCGATCAGCCAGATCTGGCCGACCTGGTTGGCGATGTTCAGCCCCGCATAGTCCACGTGGATGTTGTTCGGCCGGCCGTCCTTGTCGTTCTGGTTCGGGGCCATGCCGTGGATGATGAATTCCAACGACGTCTTGCTTGAATCATTCTTCGGGTTGACGACCGGGATGTCGAACAYGACCTCACCGCTGCCGAGTGCATAACCCGGCATCAGGTTGAACGCGACCGGCGCGTCCCAGTTCTCGATCGCGACACCGGGCAGGCGGCTCGCGTCGAGCCCGCTGCCGTTCCACAGGTGCAGGCCCCAGGCGGCGTAATCGTTCGCGTAGCGCAGGTAATGCACACGCACGGTCGTGAGGTCCGGCGGGCCGCTGTCGAACGGGTTCTTGAGGTACGTGGTCGCGTCGTTCTCGATGCGCCAGATCTCGTTGGCCGCACCTTGCACCAGCTGGTAGTTCTGGTCGGCGCCGCCGTGGTCTTTGGTGTCGCCCTTGTGGAACAGGTAGCCGACGGCACCTGAGTCGGCGACCAGCGGCACGTCGTAGACGTTGCCGAAGCTGTCGGTTCCGCTCGCGTTCCAGCCGTTGTTCCAGCCTGGGTCTTGTGCGGCGCCCCAGGTGTGGATCTGCCAGCCGTCGTAGTCCGCGTTGGTGCGGTGGTAGTGCACCTTGAGCGTGGTGGCCGCGGTGGCGGCTTGCGCGCTGCGGCGCGCATCGGGCACGGCGACGAGCACGCTCTGTGCATCGGCACTGTTGGCCGCGGCCAGGCTCGTGTCGTCGGCAGGTGCCTCGCTGGAGCCACCGCACGCGGCCACCAAGGCGGCCGCGAAGCCCGACACCATCACCTGCCGCGCCTTGCGCAGCCAACCCCGCCACATCGCATCCATGCCGGTCTCCAAAACGACAACGCGCCGACCCGGCGGATGCCGGGGCCGGTCAGCAGGCGTTGATGCTAGTGAAGCAAAACTACATTGACGACTTGGGATTTACCCGGCGAGTTTTGTGTAGTTTTGCTGTAGTTGAGCGGAAAAGCAGGAAAGCTTTGTAGTCGAAATACACAATCAGTTCGGATCTCCTGAGGGGGGAACGGCGGCGCGCTGGCGGGTGTCGACGGCGTAATAGATCAGGTAGGCCAGGCCGACGGCGACCGGGATCAAGCCCCAGGTGGCGTTGTTCAGGCTCAGGTTCAACGCCAGTGCGGTCGAGATCGCCAGGCCGACCAGCAGCCACAGCAGCCCGCGGCGCAGGTAGTCGTTGGACACCGGGCCTTTGGACGACTCGCGTTCGGCGGGCGCCAGCAGCGACTCGGGCAAGGGCGGCACTTCCATGCCGCGTTCGATCGCCAGCATGCGCTCCTTGTGGTGCAGTTCGAAGATCTCGCGCTTCTTGCGGTAGTCGGTCCACAGCCCGAGCATGCCGATGCCGACGCCCATCACAATCGCGACGATGGGAATCATGAAGGGCATGATGCTTTTGAGTTCKGCGATGTCGTGCATGGGGTCCTCGGTGGTGGTGAATGGGCTGGGTTCCGTCTTGATACCGCCGGGGCCGTCGCGAGGTTTCAGCCGGCACATGAAAAATTCTTTGGCCGGGTTTGAAACCCAGGCCGGGTCGGCGGGGTACCAAGGCCCATGCCCCTGGACGCGCCGCCTGAGCTGATGAACTTGCCGCTGGACTCAGGCGTCAGCGAGGCTGCGCGGCGCGACCGCGACATCGTCGAGCTGCTGGTGGCCGGTGCCGCCGATGCGGCCTTCGAGCGGCTGGCCGCGCGCTATTCGCCGAAGGTCTTTCGGCTGTGCCTGGCGATGCTGCGAGACCCGGCAAGGGCCGAGGAGGCGGCACAGGACAGCCTGCTGCGCGCCTGGCGTGCGCTGGCGGGCTACCGGCCTGCTGTGGGGGCGTTGTCGACCTGGTTGTATGCGATCACCCGCAACCGCTGCCTGACGTTGATCGAGCGCGGTGGCCCCATGGCTGTTTCACTGAGTGACGAGGCCGTGCAGGCCGAAGCGGACGAGATCGCTGCGCCGGACGATTCACGCCATGCCGATGGCCGGGCGGTGCTCGCCCAGTTGGTCGAAGCGTTGCCCGACGCGCAGCGCCTGGCGCTGACGCTGTACTACTACGAAGAGCGCGCGGTGGCCGAGGTGGCCGCGATGCTGGGCCTGCCCGAGGCGACAGTCAAAACCCATTTGCACCGCGGCCGCCAGGCTCTGCGGGGGCGCCTGGCCGAGCAAGGGCTGGCCGACCCCGCGTTGTGGCTGTGAGCCAGGAGATGCCCAGATGAACCCGACCGACCTGTTCGACCCGCCACCCGACCCGGCTCTGGACGATGCGCTGACCCGGTTGTTGCCGCCACCGGCGCTGCCCGCTGGCTTCCATGCCCGGCTGCAGGCCGCGCATGCCGCCGAGGCCGCGCACGACCTGGCGCGCCAGCGCCGCGAACTGGAAGATGAGCACGCCCGCCGGCTGGCCGCGCTGGAGCGGGGTTATGTGCGACTGAAGCGCGACACGCTGATGACGGTGCTGGCCATGGCGTTCACGACCGGCGCGGTCGCGCACTGGGCCTTGCCGTGGCTGCATGAGACGCTGGGCGTCGACCTGTCGGAGCTGGTGCCACTGCTCGCAGTGGCCATCGGCATGGCGGTCGGCGCTGGCGTCTGGGTTGAGCGCTTCGGGTTCCCGCGCGGGCTGCTGCGGCGGCGTTGGCGCTGAGTCTCAGTCCAGCGGCCAGGGCAATTCGCGCGGCAGCTTGAGCGGTGCCATCAGGCCCGCGGGCGCTGCGTTGCCGCTGGCATCGACGCCGCGCCACCAGGGCGTCACGCCTTCGACGCGGCCCGGCTCGACAGGCTCGCCGAGCTTGGGCATCACCAATGGCACCTGCAGTGCGGCGGCGTGCGCCAGCAGCGTCTCGGCCGGCTCGTCCCACGGGTGCAGCGCGAGCGCGAAGGTGCCCCAGTGGATCGGCAGGAAGGGCCCGCCACCGAGCAGCTGCCAGGCCTTCAGCGCGTTCTCGGGGCCGAGGTGGATGTCGCCCCAGGACGGGTGGAAGGCGCCGACTTCGAGCATGATCAGGTCGAACGGGCCGAGCCGGTCGCGGATGACTTCGTACTCGGTCGTCAGCCCGGTGTCGCCGCTGAAGAAGACGCGGTGTTTCGCGGTGCGGATCACCATCGATGACCACAGCGTCGCGTTGCGGTCTTTCAGTCCGCGGCCGGAGAAATGCTGCGACGGTGCGGCAACGACTTCGAGCTCACCGCCGGGTAGCGTGAAGCTTTCCCACCAGTCCAGCTCAGTGATGCGCGCGGCCGGTACGCCCCAGGCTTCGAGGTGTGCGCCGACGCCGAGCGAAGTGACGATTGGCACCTGGGTGTGGCGCGCCAGCGCGACGACGGTTGGGTAGTCGAGGTGGTCGTAGTGGTCGTGCGAGATCACGACCACGTCGGGCAGCGGCAGCGTCTTCAGCTTGATCGGCACCGGCTGGAAGCGCTTGGGGCCAGCAAAGCGCAACGGTGACGCGCGTGGGCCCCAGACCGGGTCGGTCAGGACCTTGTAGCCGTCGATCTCGACCAGCACCGTCGAGTGGCCGAGCCAGGTGGCGCGCAGGCCGGTGTCAGCCGGCTGTTGCCACAGCGGCAGCGGGTTGACCGTGGGCAGCGGCTGGCTCGGCGCGCGACGGTCGCCGCCGCACAGGAAGTCGCTCAATGAGGGGCGTGGGCCGCTGGTGTCGCGCAGGCCCGGCAGCGCGGGGTGGATGTTGCGGAAGCCACCGCCGCGTTCACCGTCTTGCCACAGCGGCGAGGCGCGCATGCGTTCCAGGCGCAGGCCGCCGCTGCGGTCTGCCCGTTGGCCGAAGGTCTTCATCGGAGCGGCTTCCCCTGCCCGCGAAGGCGGGCCTCAAGGCCAGGGATTGTGCGCGAGCCATGCAGTGGATGCCGGTGCCATCATCGACGGATGAACGCCCCCGACACCGCTGCACTGAACCGCTGGCAGGTCCACCCCGAGGTGGCGCGTGCCGAAACGCTGGACAAAGCCTTCTACCTCGACCCGGCGGCGCAAGCCCAGCAGCGCGAGCAGCTGTTCGCGCGCAGCTGGCAGTGGCTGGGGGATTTGGCCGATGCGGCAGCGCCCGGCGCGCTGGTGCCGCGCGAGCTGCTGGCGGGTTGCCTGGACGAGCCGCTGCTGTTGTCTCGCGATACGGCGGGCGCGTTGCGCTGCCTCAGCAACGTCTGCACGCACCGCGGCAACCTGCTGGTGCACGAGACCTGCCAGGGTGCGAAGCAGATCCGCTGCGGCTACCACTCGCGCCGCTTCGAGCTCGATGGCCGGATGGTGTTCATGCCCGAGTTCCAGAAGGCGCTCGACTTCCCGCGCCCATGCGACCACCTGCCGCAGCTGCCGCTGCACGACTGGGGCGGTCAGGCCTTCGTGACGATCGGCGAGCCACTGGCATCGTTCGACGAGGTGTTCGGCCCGTTGCGCGAGCGGCTGGCGTGGTTGCCGCTGCACGCGTTCAAGCTCGACGCTGCCGCCAGCCGCGACTACGAGTTCGATGCGCACTGGGCGCTGTACTGCGAAAACTACCTCGAGGGCCTGCACATCCCGTTCGTGCACCCGGGGCTGACGCAGACATTGGACCTGGCGCAGTACCGCTATGAGCTGTTGCCATGGGCCAACCTGCAGCTGGCGGTGGCCAAGCCCGACGAGCCGGCGTTCGAGCTGCCGCCTGAATCGCCCGACCATGGACAGCGCATCGCGGCCTACTACTACTGGGTGTTCCCGAACCTGATGCTGAACTTCTACCCCTGGGGGTTGTCGGTCAATCAGGTGGTGCCGGTTGGCCCTGCGCGCACTCGTGTTCGCTTCCGCTCGTACGTCTGGAAGCCCGAGCTGCAAGGCGGCGGTGCCGGCGGCGCGCTCGACCAGGTCGAGATGGAGGACGAGGCGGTGGTGATGACGGTGCAGCGCGGCTTGCGCTCGCGCTTTTACAAGCACGGCCGTTACTCGCCGACGCGGGAGCAGGGCGTGCACCACTTTCACCGCTTGATTGGCAGTGTGATGGGCGGTTGAGCCGCCGGCGGCGCCGAGCCGTTTTCAAGCGTCGGGAACTTTTAGGGGCGCTCGTGCCCATTCGGTGAAGCGAACCTGCTGCCACCGATGTTGCCCTTCGTGCCCTGGACCATCCGCCCCCGCCCGGCCGCGCTGCCGGCCGGCCTGGCCTGGCTCGACGCCGCGTACAGGCAGGAGAGCGACGCGGTCTACCGCTACGCGCTGGCGCTGTGCGGTGATGCCGCGTTGGCGGCGGATGCGACGCATGAGGCCTTCGTTGCGCTGGCCCATGCGCCGGAGGCGTTCGACCCGTCGCGCGGCAGCCTGGGTGCCTACCTGGCCGGCATCGCGCGCCACGCGCTGCTGGCGGCGTGGCGCCTGCGCGACCGGCATGTGCTGCTCGACGAAGCGGCAGACGACGATGACGAGGCGCGGCCGCACACGGCGGCCGAGATCGCGCCCGACCGCGAAGCCACGCTGATCGGCGAGCAGCGGCTGGAGGCCTTGTGGGCCGCGGTGCGCGCGCTGCCGTGGCCGTTTCGCGAAGCGCTGGTGCTGGTCGACCTGCAGGAGCGGCCCTACGCCGAGGCGGCGCAGATCGCCGGCATCGAACTGAACACCTTGCGCACGCGGGTCCACCGCGCGCGCCAACGCCTGGCCCAGGCTCTGCGGCCGGCGTCAAGGAGTGAGCCATGAATCCGAATCCCAATGCACGGCCCGACGACGCCGCGCCGCCGCCTGAGTTGGCCGGTGCACTCGCGCAACTGCGCATCGACCTGGCTGGCGTGCATGCGCCGCCCGCCGTCTGGACGCGCGTGCGGGGCGCGGCGTTGCCAGCCGCGACGGCCCACGCACCGGCGGCTCCGCGGGCCGGCATGCGCCCGGCGATCACCTGGCCGGCGTTGGCCGCTGGCATGGCGGTGCTGGCGGCGCTGCTGCTGGTCTGGTGGGTCGGCCCGGGCCACCAGCCATCCGTACGCACGCCCGCGGCCGCGCCGGACATGGGCGCCGGCCCGGTCGGTCGTGTGCCGCGTGCCAGCGGCTTCGTGCCGGTGGCATCGCCCGAGCGCTTTGCCGAGCTGTGGCAAGGCGGCGCGCAGGCCGCGCCGGCCTGGGTCGTGCGCACCGAGTTGCCGCGTGAACGGCTGGCCGCGCTCGGCCTGCCGTACGACCCGGCGCGGGCCGGCGAGCCGGTGCATGCCGAGCTGTTGATGCACCCGTCCGGCGATGTGCTGGCGGTGCGCCTGACCCGTTGACCCCCTCACTTTGCCAAGGAGTCCCAGATGAACTCTTCAAACTTGCTGCGTCGCCCGCGGTCGTTGCTGGCCGCGGCCTGCGTGCTGGCGTTGGTGGGTGGCCCGGCCATTGCGCACGCTGGCCAGGACCTCGACGAGATCGTGCAGCTGGCGCTGGCCGATGCCGGCGACGCGATGAACCAGGCCTTCGACTTCGACGAGGCGAGCTTTGGCTTTGCCTCCGACGAGATGGGCAGCGAGCGCGTTGTCAAAGGCGCGCCGTACTGTGCCGACGCGGTGCATGAGTCGGTGCAGGCGTTGACCGATGGCAACCGCATCGTGCGCAGCCAGAAGACGCGGCTGTGCCGTGACGGCGAAGGGCGCACGCGGCAGGAGGTCGAGCGTGGCGACCGCAAGCTGGTCTGGCTGCGCGATCCGGTGGCCAAGCAGGGTTGGCTGTTGGACCCGCAGCGCAAGACCGCACGCCGGCTGGGTGSGTTCGGCCATGCGATGTGGTTCAACGACTCGTCGATCGCGGCCGAACATGCCGACCAGTGGCGCGCCTTTGCCGAGCAGGCTCGAGAGCAGGGGCGGGCGATGGCCGAGCAAGCGCGACAACAGGCCCGCGAGTCGCGGGAGGTGCACGAGCGCATGCGGGGCGTGGCGGCCGTTGAACGCGCGGCGCAGGTACAAGCTGCCCAGGCGGCGCAACCACCGCAGCCGGTGCTGATTGCGCGTGGCCCGATGGCTGCGGAAGGCGAAGCGAAGCGCGTGCCCGGTCAGCCGATGGAGATCCAGGTGCTGCGGCTGAACGACGTGCCATCGGTCCCGTCGCCCGGCCAGCCGGCGGCCGTGATGAACCTGATGCCACCACCGCCGCCGCCGCCGATCGTGCGCTGGCAGGCCCAGCATGGCGCGCCGCGCGGGCCGGGGGTGCTCAGCTCGTTGGGCAGCAAGGACATCGAGGGCGTGCGCGCCAACGGCGAGCGCACGACCTGGACCATCGAGGCCGGCAAGATCGGCAACGAGAAGCCGATCCAGATCGTGCGCGAGGTCTGGACGTCGCCGGACCTGCTGCTGACGGTGCAGTCGCGCGACGCCGATCCGCGCAGTGCCGAGCGGGTCTACCGCCTGGCGAACCTGAAGCGCGGCGAGCCGGAGGCGGGGCTGATGAAGGTGCCGTCGGATTACACGGTCAGCGGTGCGCCGGCGGTGCCTGCGGTGCCCGCCACACCGGCCGTGCCGGCGACGCCCGGGGCGCGCAAGCCGCCCGCATCGGGCAGCGCGCCGAAGGGGTGATCGCGCGGCGCGCGGGCGGGTCGATCAGCGTGGGCTGAGAAAGACTTTGTCGATATCGACCGTGCCACGCTGGCCGACGTCGTCGGCGTGTTCGGCCAGCCAACGCTGGCCGGCAGCGCGGCCGAGCGTGAACAGCGCCTGCAGCAACCGCGGGTCGGTGTTGAGCTTGCTGCTGGCGTTGTAGGGCGCCAGGCCCTCTTCATCGGCGACGCGGTGCAGGCGCAGGTCTTTGTAGCGCGTCGGGTCGACCTTGCGACTGCGCACCAGCTTCTGCACGAAGGCGATCGCGCGCAGCTCGGCCACCAGGCTGGCGTTGAAGGTGATCTCGTTGATGCGATCGCTGATGTCGGCCGCGGTCAGCGGCGTGGCCTCGCGCCGCAGCGGGTTGATCTGCACCAGCAGCAGGTCGTGCGTCGGCGTGTCGTAGATCAGCGGCCACAGGGCTGGGTTGCCGCTGAAGCCGCCGTCCCAGTAGGGCTCGCCGTCGATCGTGACGGCCGCCGCCGATTGCGGCAGGCAGGCCGAGGCCATCACCGCGTCGATGCTCAGCTCGTCGCCGCTGAACACGCGTGGCTGGCCGCTGCGCACCGAGGTGGCGGCGACGAAGACTTTGATTGGCCCGCTTCGCAGTGTTGTCTCGTCGACATGGCGGCGCACGATGTCGCGCAGGGGGCTGAAGTTGAAGGGGTTGAGCTGGTACGGGCTCCACAGCCGCAACCAGCCTTCCCACAAGGCATAACCCGGCCATTGGTCGCGGTTGAAGGCCCACGCCGGCGGCGCTTTGGCGGCCACGGCGCTGGGCAACGGCAGGCTGCCGGGCGCCGGGGCCCAGCAATCGTTGATGCCGCCGATCGCGGCCCAGAACGAGGCCAGTTCGGCGCGTGCGCCGCTGCGCCCGCCTTTGGCATAACCGCAGGCCAGCACGGCGGCGTTCATCGCGCCCGCGCTGGTGCCGGAGATGCCGTCGGGCACCAGCCGGTCGTCCTCGAGCAGGGCGTCCAGCACGCCCCAGGTGAAGGCGCCGTGCGAGCCGCCGCCTTGCAGCGCGATGTCGATCAGCCGCGGTGCGCTGGGGCGCGAGGGTCGGGTACCGGCAGGGCGGGGGCGGATGCGCGGGCGCGGCGTGACCGCCATGTCGAACCGAGTGAGCGGCCGCGCGTCAGCGCGGGACCGGCCGCGCGCCGTACAGCTGCTCGGCGCGGTTGAGCAGGATCCAGCTGGTCAGGATGTACTTGTCGCCCGAGACGGGCGTGCAGCCGCGGTGGGTGTGGGTGAAGTACGCTGGCGCGATCACCATGCGGCCCGTCTTGGGCTGGATCGCGCGCTGCTGGTAGAAGAACTCGGTGTGCCCGCCTTCGGCGACGTCGTTCAGGTAGAACATGAACAGCAGCGTGCGGTGCAGGGCTTCGTTGGCCGGGGCTTCGGGGAAGACCTCGCAGTGCCAGTAGTTGTAGTTGCCGCTGCCGCGGTCGTACTTCTGCGCCTGCACGCCGCCCAGGCGGTACAGCGCGCGCATCAGGTCGGCCGCCTGCGGCTCGGCGACCTTGGTGTAGTTGTCGTGGGTGACGGCCACCGGCTGGCCCGATTCAGGATCGGCCAGCGTCAACGCCATCGGCGCGATCAGCGCGAAGTGGTACTTGCGAAAGTACTCCTCGGCGTGGCGGGTGGTGACCTTCAGGATCTGGCCCAGGTCGTCCTTGAACTCGGGACGCTGGTTCAGGTAGAGGTCCTGGCTGATCTTCTTGGTCGTGTCGACGCCGCCGCCGGTGCGGCCCGGCACCTTGTGGCGGCTGGCTTCGAAGCGCTCGATGAAGCCTTGGCAGAAGGCCGGGTCGAGCGCGTCGTCGTAGACCTCGATGAAATCGGGGCTCATGAACCTCGGGACGGGCGCTCGACAGCCGGGTGGCGGCAGCCGCTTACGGCGCGACCAACGCTGCGGCGGCCACTGCCGCTGCCGCGTCAATCAGCCCGCCGCCGCAGCCGCCCTCGCAATCCATGCTCGGCATCGGGCGGGCGCTGCCTTTCAGCAACGCCTGGATCCGCTCGGGGCTGAGGTTCGGGTTGCGGCCCAGCATCAGCGCAATCACGCCGGTGACGTGCGGGGCGGCCATCGAGGTGCCCTGCATGTAGGCCAGCGCGTCGCCGGCCGGACGCTTGGTGCCGGCGTTCAGCAGCGACAGGATGCCGTTTTCGGGCACGTCCTGCATGTCGCCGCCGGGCGCGGCCACGGTGATGCGGCGGCCATAGTTCGAGTAGTAGGCCTTCTTGCCGGCACGGTCGCTGGCGGCCACGGCCACCACGCCCTGGCAGCCGGCCGGGCTGACGCGGGCGACATCGATGTCGGAGTTGCCGGCCGCGGCCACGACCACCGCACCGGCTTCGCGCACCGCGGTAACCGCGGCCTGGAAGGCCTTGCTGCAGGCGGTGACGCTGCCCAGCGACAGGTTGATGACCTTGGCCGGGTGCTGGTTCATCGGCACTCCGCGCACGGGCAGGCCGGCGGCCCACATCATGCCGTCGATGATGTCCGAGGTGTAGCCACCGCAGCGGCCGACCACGCGAACCGGCAGCACCTTGGCCTTGGGCGCGATGCCGGTGATGCCGGTGCTGTTGTTCGCCACCGCCGCGATCGTGCCGGCCACGTGGGTGCCGTGCCACAGGCTGTCATGGGCGCCGAATTGGTCGCCATGGCATTGGCCGGCGCTGTACCAGCTGCCTTCGTCCCAGGCGAAGGGGTCGCGGCCATCGCCGTCGCGGGCGGCGGCACGGTTGGAGACGAAGTCGTAACCCGGCAGCAGGTTGGCCATCAGGTCGATGTGCGGGCGCACGCCGCTGTCGACCACCGCCACCACCACGTCCTTGCCCTTGGACATCGCCCAGGCTTCGGCCAGGTTGATGCCGCCGGGGTATTYGGTCAGGTTCCATTGCGCCGACACGTGCTTGTCGTTGGACAGGCCCATCGGGACCATCACGACGTCGGGCTCGACATAGTCGATGCGCTGGTCCAGCTTGGAGATCTCAGCGGCCAGCCGCTCCAGCACCTCGGGTGGCAGCACCCGGTCGAGCGCGAGAACATCGCCGCCACGGGCCAGCTTGCGCAGGTGGTTCAGGCTGATGCCGTACTTGTTGGCCAGCGCGCGGGCCTTGGCGACCAGCTTCGGGTCGATCTCGCCGTCGTCGCGGAGCTTCAGGATCAGGCCGGCGCTGAAGGTCGGCATGATCTCTTTGTTGACCTTGCCGCTGCGCGACGCGGCACCCACCTGCATGGGCAGGGTGGCGCTCAGCAAGGCCAGCAGGCCTGCCAATGCCCAGGTGCGGCGGAAAGATCGATTCATGACGAAGCTCCGAACTTTTGGCTGGATATGGCTTGGATACCCCAGGATGTAGGGCACCAAGCGGTCCGAGCGGTCAAGCAGATCGTATGCCCGACACTTGCCCCAATCCTCAAGGATCTTCAACGGCTTGAAGAGGGGATGATGTCGCAATAATCTCGACACGACCGGAAGGCCCGGATTGTGCGGCCGGCCGAATGACACGAATATGGCGTTTACGAGCGCATTTGGTGATTTTCACCACGCGCGATGCTGACCACAGGAGCGGAGTTTGGCCCTGATCTATTTGTTGGAAGACGATCCCGATTGTTCGGCGAGCGTGGAGCAGTGGCTCGCCCGCGCCGGCCATCAGGTCAAGATCTTTGCTCGCCCTCATGAGTTCTTTTACGAGGTGAGCAAGCAGGCCCCGCGCTGCGCGGTGGTCGACTGGCGGCTGCCCGAAATGGAGGGCATCGATGTCGTCGCGAGGCTGCGGCAGCTGTTGTCCACCGGCGTCGGCGTGGTGATGCTGACCGGCCTGGACACCGAGGAAAGCGTGGTGCGCGCGCTTAAAGCTGGTGCCGACGATTACATCGTGAAACCAGGTTCCGAGTCGATCGTCGTGGCACGCATCGATGCGCTGCTGCGCCGCATGACGCCGGCAGCGTCGACGCTGACGCAGATCGACCGCCCGCCTTACCTGCTGGACTTCGGCCGCCGCGAGGTGACGGTGGACGGCCGGGCGGTCGAGCTGGCGCCGCGCGAATTCGACCTGGCCTGGATCCTGTTCAGCGAACCGGCCCGGCTGTTCACCCGCCAGGAGCTGCTGGCCGCCGTGTGGGGACGCAACCACGAGGCCGGGGTGCACACCGTGGCCCAGCACGTGTACCTGATTCGCCGCAAGTTGGCGCTCACTGAACACGGTTTTCGCCTGAACGCCGTCTACGGGACAGGCTACCGGCTGGAGCTGCCGCCGACCAAAGTGCCGGCTTGACCTTCGCCTGACCCGCCGAGCCGATCATGTCTGTCGAGGCTCTGCAGACCTATTCCGTCAGCTACGACTGGCAGGACCGGCCGGTCGGCTCGGTGCTGCAGGAGTTCGACGCCGCGGTGGCCGATGCCCAACAACAGGGCAGCGCCCTGGCCTTGGCGCGTGCGCTGACCGCCCAAGGTGCGGCGCGCGGCGCTTTGGGGCGCGCCGGCGCCGAAGAGGCGTTGCAACGCGCTGAGGTCGAGGCCCGGCGGTCCGGTGACGCGACGCTGATCTTCCAGTGCATGCTGGCGCAGGCGCGCCACGACGCCGATTGCAGCCGACACGCGCAGGCGCTGGCCGTTTGCCGGCAGCTGGCCGAACAGGCGCGGACGCAAGGGCGTTCGGCGATGGTGCGGCAGGCTCTGTTCGCGACTGGCACCAGCCTGTGCCATCTGGGCGAGCACGACCTCGCGCTCGAATCGTTCGAAGAGGCGCGCATGCTGCTGCGGGTCCACCCCTCGTCGCTGGCCGAGGGTGACCACAAAGTGGCGATGGGCCGCTACGCCGCCGCTCAGGCCCAGGCCTGGCTGATGCGCGGCGGCTTGCTGCTGGAAGCCAGCGGCGGCGAGGCGGCGGCCGAGGCCTTGCAGCGGGCCCGCCAGCTGGGCGAGCAGGCCTGCGCCCTGTTGCTGGGCACGCCCCCGCGTTTCAGCCACATGGCCTTGTTCGGCCTGGTGCGTGCGTTGCTGGAAGCCGGCCGGGGTGACGAGGCCCGCGGCTGGGTCGAGCGCGTCGAGTCGCACGACCCGTCGCCGGCAGCGGCCGGTACGCTGGCGCTGGCGCACAAGCGCCTCAGCCAGGCAATGATCGAGCTGCGCATGCCGCATGGCGATGCCCGCCGGGTGTTGGGCTGGCTGCGCGAGGTCGAGGCGATTCATCACCCGCGGGTGGCCGGCGGCGACCTGCGCTTGTCGCTGCTGCGCTGCCTGTTCGAGGCGCATGAGCAGGCCGGCCAGTTCGCGCAGGCGCTGGCCCACCAGCGCCTGTGGGCGCAGACCAAGGCGCGCCTGCGCACCCAGCTGGCGCGCGAGCACGGCCGCTGGACCGACGAGACCTTGGCGTCAATGCGGGCCGAAGCAGTCCAGTTCGTCACCGACGAGCTGCGCCAGYCGCTGGTGCAGGCGGTGCAGCAGCTGCGCCCGCTGGCCCAGGAAGAAGGCATGGACGACGCGCGGGTGGGCATCCGGCGGGCCGAGCACAGCGTGCGGCGGGCGATCGACATCGCCGACCAGTACCTGGGCGTGATGCGCGCCGAGCACCTGCGGCAGGAAGACCTGCAGACCATCGACCTGGCCACGGTGGTCGACGACACCTGCGAGCAGATGGCGCCACCGGCGGGTGCGCAGATCAGCCTGTCGCGCGACGTGCAGCGCCCGATCGTCGCGCGCGGCGATCGGTTGCTGCTGATGCGCGCGCTCGGCAACCTGCTGAGCAACGCCTTCAAGCATGCACCGCCTGGCAGCGCGGTGCGGGTGCAGCTGACGCGCCGGCCGTCCGGCATCTGGCTGACCGTGACCGACGAAGGCCCGGGGCTGCCGCTGGACATGCGCGTGCGGCTGTTCCAGCGTTTTGCCAGCGGCGCGGTGCGCAACGGCAACGGGCTGGGGTTGGCGATGGTGGCGCGCGCGGCGCGGGTGCACCAGGCGCGCATCCTGGTCGACAGTGAGCCGGGCCAGGGCACGGCGGTGAGCCTGGTGTTGGGGGCCCCAGACCTTGAGCCATGACCCGAACCTGATCCCGGCCAACGAGTTCACCGGCGACAGTGACGCCAGCTCCGAAGCGTTCTTCCAGCGCAACCAGGTCCTGCTGGCCACGCGTGCGGCCGACGCGTTGAACGTCGGGCGCGAGGCCGAAGCGCGGGCGCGCGACGCCGGCGACGGCCTGGGCATTGTTCGCGCGCTGCTGCTGCAAGGCATGGCGCAGGACGCGCTGGGCCACGCCGAGCGCGACGCGACGCTGGCGCTGGCGCTGCAGCAGGCCGAGGCGATCGGCGAGCCGGTGACGCTGATCCGGGCGGTCAACAGCCAGATCGTGGTCGACATCCACCGCGGCCGCTATGCCGATGCACTGTGGCGCGGCCAGTCGATGCTGGGCATGGCGCACGCACTGCGCCGCAACGACCTGCTGCTGCGCCTGACGATGAACCTGGGCACCGCGCTGGGTTTGATCGGCGAGCACGAGCTGGCGATCTCGATGTTCAACGAGTGCCTGGGGCTGCTGGCCGGTGAAGATGCCGGCATACGCCAGCAGCGCGTGCGCATTGCCAACAACATGGCCTGGGCCTGGCTGGGCGTGGCGCGGGCCGCGGCCGAAGAGCGCCCCGACGGCGCGCTGGCGGCGCTGGCGCAGGCCAAGCAGCTTGCCCAGCAGGCCTGTGAAGGCGCCCTGGCCGAGGCCCATGGCGCGCTGCGCGCCGGCTCGCTCGACACGCTGGTTGGTGTGCTGCTCGAAATGGGCGAGGAGGCCGAAGCGCTGACCTGGGTCCAGAAGGTCGAGCAGCAAAGCGAGGCGATGCTGCTGCCTCACACGATCGCCTGGGGCACCAGCATGCTGGCGCGTTGCCGGGTCGAGGTCGCGCACGCCGATGTCGACTTGGCCGCGGTCGAGCGGCGGCTGCGCGAGATCGAGGCCTTGCCGGGGTCGCGCTTTCGCACCGGCGAGCTGCATGCCAGCCTGTGCCTGTGCCTGTCCGAGGTCCTGTCGCGCCTGGGCCAGCACCAGGAGGCGCTGCGCTACCACCGGCAGTGGATGCAATTCGAAGCCCGTACCCAGAGCCTGCTGGCGCGTGAGCATGCGATGGCCGTGCACCGGACGATGGAATCGCTGTGGGGCGAGACCGAGGAGTTCATCACCCACGACCTGCGCAACCCGCTGGGCGCGGCGCTGGTGCAGATCGACTCGATCGCGCCGCGGGCGCTGGACGAGAAGGGGCAGGTCTTGCTCGACGATGCCCGGCGGCATGTGCGGCAGGCCTTCGAGACCGCCGACCACTACCTGGCCATCGTGCGGGCGCGCAACCTGCGCCGCGCGAGCCTGAGCATGGTCGACCTGGCCGAGCTGGTCGACGACGTCGGGGAGCGCCTGGCACCGCCGGCCAGCGCCGCCGTGCGGCTGGAGCGCGACATCGAGTGGGGGCTGGAAATCCGCGGCGACCGCATTTCGCTGCTGATGGCGCTGGACCAGCTGCTGCGCATGGCGCTGAACGGCACCCCGCCGGGCGGCACCGTCAACTGGACGCTGAAGGCCGAGCAGGCCTACGCTGTGCTGGCGGTCGAAGGCGGCGCGATCGCCGGGGCGCCGCACGGTGCGTGGCGAGCCTTCGCGGCCACCGGCTTGGGCAACCGGCGCGACATGGCGTCGGCGATGTTGACGCGTGTGGCGCAGTTGCACGACTCGCGCATCGAGCCGGTGACCGAGCTGGCGGATGGCGCCCGCATCGAGTGGCGTTTCCCGCTGGCGATCGAAGCCGCGGCCTGAGCGCGCTGCGCCTTCAGCTCACTGCACCACGCACAGCGATTCCAGCGGCACCGGCCGGCCGAACAGGTAGCCCTGGTACAGGCCGCAGCCGAGGTCGCTCAGCATCTCGCGCTGCTCGGAGGTTTCGACGCCCTCGGCGACCAGCTCGAGCGAGAGGTCACGTGCCAGCGCGATCACGGTGCGCACCAGCGCCGCTTCGCGCGGGTCGCTCAGCATGTTGCGCACGAAGACCTGGTCGATCTTCAGCTGCGACAGCGGCAGGTGCTTCAGGTAGCTCAACGATGAGTAGCCGATGCCGAAGTCGTCCAGGCTCAGGCGCACGCCCAGCTCGCGCAGGGCCTGCATGTGGGCCTGCACGACAGGCATGTCGGAGATGATCACGTTCTCGGTCACCTCCAGCTTCAACAGGCTGGGCGAGACGCCGGCGGTCTGCAGCGCCAGCCGCACGTCCTCGACGAAGGTCGGGTGCTGAAACTGGTGCGGGCTGACGTTGACCGACAGCGTCAGGTGCCGGGTCGCCGGGTCTTGCGACCACCAGGCCAGCACCGCGCAGGCGTCGCGGATCACGGCGCGGCCGATCGGCACGATCAGGCCCGATTCTTCGGCCAGCGGGATGAAGCGCGACGGCTCGACCTTGCCCAGCTCGGGCGACTCCCAGCGCAGCAGCGCTTCGGCGCCGACGACGCGGCCAGCGCGGTCGACCTGCGGCTGGTAGTGCAGGCGGAACTCCTGCGCCGGCACGGCGCTGCGCAGCGCCGTCAACAGCCGTGCTCGTTCATCGTGCTCGGCCTTCATCGACGGCTCGAATACGCGCACGCAGTCGCGCCCGGCGCGCTTGGAGCGGCGCAGCGCCAGGTCGGCCTCGCGCAAGGCCTGCTCGATCGGCTTGTCGGCGGTCAGCCAGGTGGCACCGGCGCTCGCGGTCAGGTGCAACTCGCCGCCATGGCCGAAGAACGGCCGGCGCAGGCGATGCAGCAGCGCCTCGCCCAGGCCCAGCAACGCCGGGTCGTCGGCGCGCAGTGGCTGGGCCGGTGAGAGCAGAGCGAACTCGTCGTTGCCCAGGCGGGCGATCAGCGCCGGTGGGTCGAAGGCCTCGGTCAGGCGCGTGCCGGCTTCGTGCAGCCAGAGGTCGCCGATCTCGTGGCCCAGGCTGTCGTTGAGGGCGCGCAGGCGGTCCAGCCCGAGCAACAAAAGCGCGCGCGGGGCGATGGTGCCGCCGCGACGCTTTTGCTCGGCCTCGCGTTCACGCTGCACGCTGGCCAGGAMTTCGGCCCGGGTCGGCAGGCCGGTGACGCGGTCCAGTGTCGAGATGACCGCATCGTTCGGTGGTGGGGCGCGGCGGGCCGCGACCAGCGGGGCGGCCATGCCGCCGACAGCGGCGCCCAGCACCGCGCCCAGCACGGCGGCGCCGATCCCGATGGGCCCGGTGCTGGCAATCAGCGCGGCCTGCAAGGCCAGGCCGACGGCGGCCCCGGCCCCGGCCCCGGCAGCACCGCCCAGACCGGCCGATGTCACGCCACGCCAGGAGCGCAAGGGGTCTATCACCGGTGAGGGTTGGGTCGAAGGGGCGCCCAGGCCGGAGTCCTCGGGTGGTGAGGCGGCAGGGACGAGGGGGTCAGGAGAAGCCAAGGGGATGGTCGGGTTCACGGCACGAGACGCGAATGCACGTCGAAAATCCGTGGACCAACGGGGTGTGCCGAGCGTGCTCGGCGGACCCCCGTGTGTCACGGTGGATCAACGGAGCGGCCACCCTCTCCAGGCTCGCATGTTCTTTTGGATACATGTACATCATAAGTGGCGACCGCGACGAGCGCGACCTCGGAATGTAGGGGGTGACACAAGCGTGGGACACAATCGCGCCGGCACCGGCTTGCCGCCGTGTCGGTTGCCTACCTCTCTGACTTGATGGACACCCCGCTGAACCCCGCCGCCGATCCCGCCCCGAGCCGCCTGGTGGACAGCGATGCGCTGGCC
>NZ_JBFUGE010000039.1:0-23846 GCF_056403075.1 Ideonella sp. P3_A4
CCATAGGGATGCGCCCAGAACTCGGGCAGGAACCACGTGATGACGGCCGTGTAGAAGACGATCAGGCCGGCCTGCGCTCGCCACAGCCAGGGGCGCCAGCGTGCCCGACGCGGCCCGAACACGATCGCCAAGCCAAAGAGCAGATCCAGAGCCGCGGCGCTGTCGAGCGCTGCTGGGCGCCAAGACTCTGGCACACCGGTACGCGCCAGAAGCTCAACGCTGCTGTCGACGGGGTAGACAAAGGCCGACACGATCGCCGTGACGATCCAGACCAGGGCCAAGCTCAAGCTGGCGACCGGCAGCAACCATCCCAGCAGGGCCTGGTACCTGGCCGCGTCCACGCAGGCCGGCTCGACAAACCTTGCGACCTCGCGCGGGCTGCGCCCCAACAGCAGCGAGATGGCCGAGGCGTCGCCACAATTGCCACGTTGCAGCATCTTCCAGCTGTCTGAATCGAGCAGCAGCCCGGGCCATCGTTGGCCGAACCAATCACCCAGCACCGCGGCCACTTTCATCAGGCCAGACGGCACGGCCACGGTTTTCGCCGGCGCCAGGCCCAGGTTGGCGCGCAGGCTCTGCAGGTAGTCGCGGAAGCTGATCGGCCGAGGCCCGACCATGGCCACGCGCCGGCCGAGCTGGGCTGGCAACAACGGGTCGTCCTCGACCAGGGCCACGAGAGCAGCCGTCAGATCGTCGATGGCCATGGGCTGGATTTGCTGTTGTCCACCGGCCGGCAGCGGGACCACAGGCAGGCTGGCCAAGGTCAGCAGCGCACGTGAGCTTGGTCCCCCGAGCGAGAACACCAAAGAGGGCTGCGCAACGACCGCGTTGAGCGGCAAGCTCAGCAGATGCGCGTCAGCCGCCCTCTTGGAGCGGTGGTACGCGCTTTCGGCCGCTTCATCGGCACCGAGTGCCGAGAGCTGCACCACGCGGCGGATTCCCCGTGCTGCGCAGGCATCGAACAGCCGCACCGGCCCCAAGTGGTGCAGCGCCTCGAAGCTTTGGCCGGCGCCTTCTCTGAAGATCCCCACGCAGTTCACGACGACGTCCACATCGGCCAACGCGCGCTGCCAGTCGTCGCTGCTGGCTTGCGCCATGTCGATTGCAAGCCAGGCGCCCTCGTCTGGCGGCGCGCTTCGTTGGGCGGCGATGACATGGTGTCGACGTTGCAGCAGCGCGTGCCGCAACGACGCGCCGATCAAGCCCGTGGCACCGACGATCAGGATGTTCATCGGCCGATCCGGTACGGCGATTGCCTCTGATGCCAGGTCATCAGCATTCCTTCGCCTTGCGATGCGCCGCCAGCGTCAAACCCATGAACACACCGTCGCTCAAGCGCTGACCAGTGGGTTGGCCGCAGGATTGATATCCGGAGTGCTTCTGGCCTGGCGCGGCCGGATCGACAACAGCGCGGCGTTCTCGGCAGTGAACGCGCCAAGCCATTGGCTCTGGGGCGACGAAGCGTTGAGGCACGACGAGCTGTCTGTTCGATACACGGTGGCGGGAGCGGCGATCCATCAAGCCTCTTCTGTGCTGTGGTCGAGCGTCTACACGTTGCTTCAACGCCGGCACCGGCGCCCAAGCGCAACCACTGCCATTGTCGACGCGGCGGTGGTGACAGCTGTGGCGGCGGTCGTCGACTTCGCAGTCGTCCCTCATCGGTTCACGCCCGGCTTCGAGCGCCGGCTGTCTGCACGCAGCTTGATGTGGGTGTACGGTGGCTTCGCGTTGGGGTTGGCGATGGGCGTGCTTCGGTGCGGAAGTGACAGCCGATCGCAGGACGCGATGCGCCGTTGACTCAAGCGCCCCGGCGACTGCGAGCCCGATGCTCGGCCGAGGCTGCAGCTTTCTTCGTGGCCGGAGCTTTGGCTGCAGCCTTCTTGGCCGGCGGACTGCGCTTCTTTGCGCTCGCCGCGTCACCTGTCTTCGCCGCGCGGGCCGCGCCCTTGCGCGACCCCAGGCTCTGCTTGAGCAACTCGGTCAGGTCGATCACGTTCGAGGCCTCGGGCGGGCCTTCTTCCAGCGGCTCGACCTTCTTCGACTTGCCGGCTTTGGCCTTGCGCGCCACGAGTTCGCGGATCGCGTCGGAGAAGCGGTCGGTGAATTTCTTCGGCTCCCACTCGGCGGCCATGTCCTTCACCAGGCGCATGGCCATCCTCAATTCGCTGTCCTTCAGCTTGGCTGCGGCTTTGCCAGCCGGTGGCAGATTCAATTCCGAGACGTCGCGGATCTCGTTGGCCCAGCGCAGCGTGGCGAGCATCAACGCCTTGTCGGCCGGCAGCAGTGCAGCCAGATGCTCCTTGTTGTGCATCACCAGCCGCGCGATCCCGATCAAGCCGGTGCCGGCGATCGCTTCGCGCAACAGCGCATAGACCTTGTCGGCCTTGCCGATGGGCTCGAGAAAGTAGGGCCGTTCCATGTACATGAACGACACATCCTTCGCCGGCACGAAGGTCTGGATCTCGATCGTCTGCGTGGTCTTCGGGAAAGCCTCGCGGATCTCGTCGTCGGACAGGATCACGTACTTGTCGTTGTCCTGCTTGACGCCCTTGACGATGTGGTCCTTGTCGATCTCCCGGCCGGTGCGCTTGTTGATCCGCTTGTAGCCGACCGGGTCCATCGTGCGCTTGTCCAGCCAGTCGAAATTGATTTCGGTTTCCTGGGAGGCAGGGTAAAGCGCGACCGGCACGTGAACCAGGCCGAAGCTGATCGCGCCCTTCCAGATTGCGCGGGGCATGGGCCGCCTCCTGTCAACGGGTGATCAGCGGGTGGTGCCGACGCGCGACAGGTATTCCTTGACGTTCTCGGCCAGGTCACCCACCGCGCGCACGGCTGCCCTGATTTCGCCGGGCGTCACGCCGAACTTCTTTGACCAGTCGCGAAGTTCGTAGTCTTCGTTCACGTTGACGCGTTTGCGGTCCTGGCCGCCGGGGGATCGGGTGTTGTCGGACATGCTGGTTCTCCAAATGGCGAGCGCCGACAAGGCGCCTTCAAGGCTGCGGCAAAAGGCATGCCCATTGACCCGGCGGCGCGCTTGGCCGAAGCTGGCGCACATGACGTCCACTTTCCTGTTCCGCTGCCTTGGTGTTGCCTGCTGGGTCGCCAGCCTGCTGTGGGGCGCTGCGCCAGCCCACGCGGCTGACGACACGCTGCGCATCGGCTCCAAGCGCTTCACCGAGTCTTACATCCTGGCCCAGGTGCTGGCGCAGACGGCGCAGCCGCATGCGCCGGTCGAGGTGCAGCAAGGCCTGGGCAACACCGCGATCGTCTACGAAGCGCTGCGCGCCGGCAGCATCGATCTGTACCCTGAATACACCGGCACCATCGCGCTCGAGATCCTGAAGCAGCCCGGGGCGATGACGATCGAGTCGATGCGCGAGCATCTGAAACCTCTGGGGCTGGGCGTCGCGGTGCGGCTAGGCTTCAACGACGGCTATGCGCTGGCAATGCGCGAGGACACGGCTGCGCGCCTGGGGGTGCGCAAGCTCAGCGACCTGGCCGCGCAGCCCGCCTTGCACCTGGGCCTGAGCAACGAATTCATCGGCCGCGCCGACGGCTGGAAGGGCCTGGCCGCGCGCTACCGCCTGCCGCAGCAGCCGACCGGGCTGGACCATGGCCTGGCCTACGACGCGGTCGCCGGTGGCCAGGTCGACGTGATCGACATTTACACCACCGACGCGAAGATCCAGCACCTGGGCCTGCGGGTGCTTGAAGATGACGCCGGCCACTTTCCGCGTTATGACGCGGTGCTGCTTTACCGGCTCGACGTGCCGCAGCGTTTTCCGGCCGCCTGGGCCGCGTTGCAAGGGCTCGAGGGGCGCATCGGCGAGGCGCAGATGATCGCGATGAACGCGCGGGCCGAGCTGAAAGGCGTCGCCTTCGATGTCATCGCCCGCGATCACCTGGCGCAGCGCGGTGCGGCTTCTGCACCGAGCCCGGCCACTGACACCGGCCTCTGGGCCAAGCTGTGGGGGCCCGACCTTCCGCGGCTGACGGCTCAGCACCTGGGCTTGGTGGCTGCCGCGGTGTTGCTGGCGGTGCTGATCGGCGTGCCCTTGTCCGTGGCAGTGGCGCCGCATGCAGGCGCGCGGTCCGCGGTGCTCGGTGCAACCGGGCTGATGCAGACCGTGCCCTCACTGGCGCTGCTGGCGGTGCTGATCTCTTGGCTGGGCCGCATCGGCACGCTGCCGGCGCTGTTGGCGCTGACGCTGTATGCGCTGCTGCCGATCATGCGCAACACCTGTACTGGCCTGGCCGAGGTGCCGGCGGGGCTGAAACTGGCCGGCCAGGCGCTGGGTCTGCGCCGCGGCCAGCAGCTGCGCGCGGTCGAGTTGCCGCTGGCGCTGCCGGTCATCGTGGCCGGGGTGCGCACGGCGACGACGATTTCGGTCGGCACCGCGACCATCGCCGCCTTCATCGGCGCCGGTGGTTATGGCGAACGCATCGTCACCGGTCTGGCGCTGAACGACAAGGCCCTGCTGCTGGCTGGCGCCTTGCCAGCGGCGGCGTTGGCGCTGTTGTTCGAAGGCGGCTTCGGCCTGGCCGAGCGCTGGCTGCGGCGAAGTCACGCGTCGTAGCCACTCTGCCTGGGAGAACGGCATGAACACGCTGCTGCACCGATGCGCCACGCTGCTCGCGGCCGGCGCTGCCACCGCCTGGCTGGCAGCCTGCGCGTCGGCGCCGATGGCAGCGCCGGACGGTAGCTCGCTGTTTGTCGACTCGGCCTTCGCACTGCCGAGCCAGCCGGTCGATCCGGCCCAGGTCTTCGCCCTCAGCCCGGCGATGCGTGAGTACCTGGCCCATGAGATCGACGATCGGGTCAGCCAGCGTGGCTTGCAGCAGGGCTTGGTCGACGCGTTGTATTCGAACCCGAACCGGCAGCTCGCGCTGGACTACGACGCCGAATTCACCCGCACGGCGGCCGAGGCCTTCGAAGCGCGTGCCGGCAACTGCCTGTCGCTCGCGATCATGACCGGCGCCTTCGCGAAAGCCGTGGGCCTGGCGGTGCGCTACCAAGCGGTGCAGATCGACGACAGCTGGGGTCGTGACGGCGACCTGGCGCTGTTCATCGGCCACGTCAACATCTCGATCGGCAAGAAGGTGCCGGTGGTGCGCATGGTCGAGAACAGCCCCGACTGGTGGACGGTGGACTTCCTGCCGCAGGCCGACATCCGGCGCCAGCGCACGGTGCCGGTGGCCGAAGAGCGCATCGTCGCGATGTACATGAACAACAAGGCGGCCGAGGCGCTGGCCCGGGGCCGCAGCGACGATGCGTACTGGTGGATCCGCAGCGCCATCAACCAGGACCGTGGCTTTGCCGACCTGTACAACACGCTGGGTGTGGTCTACATGCGCCACGACCAGCCTGCCGCGGCCGAAGCGGCCTTGCGCGCGGCGCTGGGCTTGCGGACGGAACACCCGCAGGTGCTGAGCAACCTGGCGCTGCTGCTGCATCGGCAAGGGCGCGAGGCCGAGGCCAGCGGGGTCGACCGGCAGTTGGCTCGGCTGCGCGCCAAATCGCCCTTTGCCAGCTTCAACCGCGGCCTGCGCGCCTACGAGGCGGGCGACTATTCGCTGGCGCGCGAGCAGTTCGAGCAGGCGCTGGCGCTCTCGAACGATTTCCACGAATTTCACTACTGGATGGCGTTGGTCTGCCTGCGTCTGGGTGAGCGCGACCGAGCGATCAAGCACCTGCGCGAAGCCGAGCAGAACAGCAGCACCCGGCAGCAGCAGGCCGCCTACGCGATGAAGCTGCAGCGCCTGGGTGCCGGCGGCCGGGGTGCGATCGAGCCGGCGCCGGTGCACTGAGCGCGCTCGCAGCGGCAGCGCAAGAGCCRCTGCTCGCGTGCAGCCGTCCGTGAAAACACGACATCAAACACCGGCATCTTTGGCGGCAGAATCGCCGCCGTGCCGCTGGCCAGGGGAGGCCCGGCCAATGCTGTCGTTGGGGGTGCGAGATGGCTGGTTCATGCGTCTGGCTGCGCTGCGTGGCATTGGCGATACTTCTTTGGCCGGGTGCGGTCGTGGCGGGCTCCAGCTGCGACCCGCTGCCGGCACAGTTACCGCTCGTCCCCCCGGTCGTGGCCCATGGCCGCCAGGGCGACATCGCCTACTTCAAGTGGGAAGACTACTGCTACGGCGGCGCCGTCCTGAGCTGGACCGAATGGACCGAAGGCAACGACTGGGATGCCGGCACCCAGACGCTGACCCGCCGGCTCGACTACTACCGCCGTGTCGACATCCCGCTTGGCGAATCGATCCCGCTGGTCCTCTACGCCCACCCGAACGGCCAGAGTGAAGAGATCGAGCCCGATTCGGCGCTGTACACCGCGTTGCTGCTGAAAGTGCTGGAGGCAGGCTATGCGTTCGCCTCGCTCGAGTCGCGGCACCCGCTGTCCAGCTTCATCGTCAAACGTCCACCTGGGCATGACAAGCCCGGCTGGCCGACCCCCACCACCAATGCGCTGCCGAGCAACGACATCGCCACCGCTGTGCGTTGGCTGAAGTTCTATCGCCGCACCTTCGGCATCGATGCGAACAGGATCATCCTGGTTGGCCAGTCGCGCGGCTCCGCCGCCTTGTTGAACGCGCTGTTGAACGAGCCGGCGCAGAACGAGTTCAGCGACTGGCGCTCGCGCTCGTCGAGCGTGCGCGGCGCCTATGTGGTGCAGGCCCAGACGAGCTACCTCGAAGCCGAGATCGGCCCTGTCTTCGTCAAGGGCAGTGGCGTGAATGGTGAGCCGTACCGCTACTGGTACCACCAGGACGCGCCCGACGTGGTCATCGACCTGGCTCGCAACATCCCCGGCAGCGCCGTGCAACTGGCCCGTAATGCTGCGGTGGACACGCTGGTGCCGGTGCACATGGCCTACGAGCAGCGCATGACACTGGAAGCCGACGGCCGCAGCATCCAGCCGCAGTGCTACGAGAGCAGCAATCGCAACCGCGCCTACCAGGAATTCGACAACGACAACAACGGCAGCACGCCGCCCGTCTACGACGTGGACCAATTGCCCAAATGCCCGGTCGACGACAACGGCGCGCGTCCGATGTTCGACCTGCACGACCCGAACTACAGCCAGTACTTCGCCCAGGCCTATGCGGACCGCGGCGTGCCGCAGCGCATCACGCGCTGCCTGGAGGTGGGCAAGGACAACATCGAGGCCGCCTATGCCGAGGTCGTGCCCTTTGTTCGCGCCGTGCTCGACCAGCGCGTTTTCACGACCACCTGCCCGGCCGGCGGCACGTCGGTGCCAGCACCACCGCCGACACCGCACGTGCGTTGATCCCATGGTGCACAAGTTGCTCGTTACCTGAGGAACAATCGCGCCCTTGTCCCGCAGGCCCTAGCCCGCCGGACCCATTTGAAATCTGGGAGATCTCTATCTTGGTGGCGACCTTCGTCCTGCTGGGCCTGGCCATTGCGGCCGTCTGGCTTCCGACCCTTCATTTGGCCGGCCGTGCAATTGCCGTGTGGCCTTTCCTGTTCGTTGCGGCCGCGGTGGCGGGTTTGATGGCGGGCGTGTTGGCCTGGCCGGCCGTGGCGGCGCTGGCTGTGCTGGCCGGCCTTTGCTACGCCGCCCAGCAGGTCAGTGGCGCGGTGCGCGTGATCCTGACGTTGCTTGTGCTGGTGTTGTCTCTGGCGCTCTCGGTTCACGCGTTGCCTGGTTTTCAGAACCCGAAGGTCTTTGATGCGGTTCACTTCACCGCCAGCGCCACGCCGTTCACGCAGTACCTCAACTTCGACAAGGGGGCCGTGGGGCTGTTGCTGCTGGCGTTCTTCTGTCGTCGTCTGAACGACCAGCCGGACGCGAGGAAGCGTTTTGGCTCGGCCGCACTGATCGGCCTGCTCGGCTTGGCGGTGACGCTTGGTGTCGGCCTGGCCTCCGGCGCCGTCGCATGGGACGTGAAGCTGCCCGAACGGTTCTGGGTGTTCCTGTCGGTCAACCTCTTCTTCACCTGCGTGGCCGAAGAGGCCTTCTTCCGCGGTGTGATCCAGGAGCGTGTGGCCACGGCGCTCGGCCAAGGCAAGCTGTCGCTCTACGGCTCGGTCTTCCTGTCAGCGATCTTGTTCGGGCTGGCCCATGCGGCAGGCGGCGCGGCGATGGTCGTGCTGACGACGATCGCCGGTGTGGGCTACGCGGCGGCCTATGCGCGTTCACGCACCATCGAAAGCGCGATCCTGGCGCACTTCCTGTTGAACGCCATCCACTTCGTCTGCTTCACCTACCCGAGCCTGGCGCGATAGCAGACCTGGTGCGAAGAAGTGAGCCATCGCGGCTCTGGCACCATCGGGTTCGTCGCCGTGAAGGAGCTGACCCGATGCGCCACCTGATCGCTGCCGTGCTGATGCTCGGCCTCGCCATACCCGCCTGGTCGCAAGCCAGCCAGCCCGCGCCGCTGCGCATCATGCCGATCGGCGACTCGATCACCGAGGGCGGCGACGGCACCGGCGGTTTTCGCAAGCCCTTGTTCGACAAGCTGACGGCGGTCTGGGGCATGCCCAACTTCGTCGGCTCGCGCAACATGCGGCAAAGCGATCCGGCAGATTTCGTCGACCACGACGAAGACGGCTATTCGGCCTACCGCATCGAGCAGATCACCTCGGGCAAGGGCTTCTGGAACGCACCACCGCTGGAGACCCGGCTGAAGGCCTGGGACCCGGCGGTCGTGACCATCCACGCGGGCACCAACGACGCGCAGCAGAACTACTACTTCTACGGCAACCCGAAGACCGGCTTTCCGGGCGTGGTCGACAGGCTCGACGACATGGTCTCGCGCATCGTCGCGTTCAACCCCGAGATCTACGTCGTCGTGGCGCAGATCATCCCGGCCAATGCGCCGGCCAGCGAGACCACGCAGGCCTACATCCGCGCGCTGAACGCGAAGATCCCAGCACTGGTCCAGCGTCACCAGGCCCTGGGCCACCGCGTCTCGCTGGTCGACCTGTACACGCCGATGCTGGCGCACCCCAACCCCGACGGCATCCACCCAGGCGCCGAGGGCTATGCGGTGATGGCCGAGCAGTGGTTCCAGGCGCTGATGGCGCTGGGCGTGGTGCCGAAGAACCCCGACCCCGGCCGTTTCTGGGGCCTGCACCAGGCCGACCGATTCAGCACCACCTCGTCGGCGCCATGGAAGCTGCAGGCGAACCTGGTGCGTGCCGGCGCGAACAGCCTCGCGGGCGTCGAGACCAGCGGCTACAGCGGCAACCACGCGCCGGCGCTGCTCAACGACGGCTCGCTGGCCGGCTTTTCGAACGACCAGGACTATGCCTCGACGACCACCTTCACGCTCGCCACGGCGCAGGCACCGAACGGCTACGACATCACCCGCATCCGCAGCGACGCCGGCCTGCCGACGGCCGACAACGGCGACGAACGCTCACACCAGTCCTATGAGGTCTGGTGGTCGTCGGTCGACGCACCGGACACGTTCGCGCAACTCGGCGACTTCCACCACATCCTCGTCAACGTGACCGAGCGCGCTTCGCAGGTCACGCTGACGCGCGACGGCGGCGCGCCGCTGGCCAGCCGCGTCGCCAAGCTCCAGTTCCGCTTCACCCAGCCGCCGGCACGCCAGTTCGGCTTCATCGGCATCGAGAGCCCGACGCCGTACCGCGAGTTGGAGGCGTTCGGCGCGCCGACGCCTTGAAGCATTCGGGTTGAGTGCGTCGACACGGTCGATCGCTTGGCGCACCGCGATAATGCGCGCCGCCTCAAACCTTGAATTTCCATGCAACGTCGACATTTCTTGCGCAGCGGTGTTGTGCTGTCCAGTCTTTCACCAGTCGGCGCTGCGCTGGCGAATGGCGAAGCCGCTACGGCCGCCGCCGACGACAAGCCGGCGTTCCTGGCGCCGGCAGCCCCGGCGCCCGTGCGCGCACGGCCCGACAGGCTGATCGACATCGCGGTCTGCACCCGGCCATTCCGGCCGCAAGGCCCCCGGATCGAGGCGGAACGACGCTACGGCAAGACGATCGTTCACAACTACGGCCATGGCGGCAGCGGCTGGTCGCTGTCGTGGGGCTCGGCCAAGTTGGCGCTGCCGCTGATCCAGGCCACGCGCGAGAAGCACGTCGCCGTCGTCGGCTGCGGCGCCATCGGACTCACCACCGCACGCATCGCTCAGCGTGCCGGATTGCGTGTGCGCATCTACGCGAAAGATAGGCCGCCCGAGGTGCGCTCGTCGGCGGCCACCGGCGTCTGGTCGCCCGATTCGCGCATCTGCAGCGAGGAGCATGCGACACCCGAGTTCACACAGCGCTGGGAGGCAATGGCGCGCGCGTCGTTCAAGGTCTATCAGAGCCTGCTCGGCTTGCCGGGTGACCCGGTCGAGTGGCGCGATGGCTACCTGCTCTCCGACATCCCGTTCGACCAGCCACTGCCTGCACCGCCAATCGAGGACAACGAGCCGGACTACCCCGACCTGGAATCACGCATCCGCGAGCTGTGGCCGCGCTCGCAGCCGCTGCTGTCGCATGAGCATCCGTTCAAGGTGCCGCATGTGCGCCGCTACACCCAGATGACGTACAACCTGGCGACCTACTCGCGCCTGTTGTTCGACGATTTCCTGCGCGAAGGCGGCGAGATCGAGCAGCGCGAGTTCACCCACTCGCGCCAGCTCGCCAGCCTGAAAGAGCGCACCGTCGTCAATGCCACCGGCTACGGAGCACGGGCGCTGTTCGGCGACGAGACGATCGTGCCGGTGCGTGGGCAAACTGCGCGGCTCATTCCGCAGCCCGAGGTCCACTACAACCTGATCTACCGCGGCCACAACCTGGTGATGGTGTCGCGCCGCGAGGGCATCCTCGTGCAGGCCCAGGGCGAACACGACTTCGGCGATGACAGCACCGCACCGGATCGCGCGTTGTCAGAGGCCGCGGTGGGGCGGCTGGCGCAGCTGTTCACCTGAGCGGCCGTGCGCGGTTGCCTCAGCCGCCGCAAAGCCGCACCAGCCAGTCGACGAACGCCGCCGCCGTCGGGCGAGCCTCATCGCTGCGGGTGACGACGAAGTAGCCCTGGCCGTTGCCGATGCGCTGCGCAAACGGGCTCAGCAGCTGCCCGTCGGCCAGCAGGTCGTCAAACAGCTGCGGCGTCAGCAGCGCCGCTCCGCTGCCGGCCAGTGCGGCCTGCGCCTGCAGGTCTTGCGTCGGGTAGCTGACGTGGCCCATCTGCGTGGGCGCTGTGGCCACGCCGGCTGCGGCCAGCCAGTCGGGCCATTGATCGTCTTTCAACAGCGGCGCCTGCAGCAGGCAGGCCGGCCCGTCGGCCAGCGGCAGGCGTTCGGCCAGCGCCGGGGCCAGCATCGGCGTGCGCTCGAGTGCGAAGAGCAAGGTGGTGCTGACACCGGGCCACGCCCCCGGGCCACTGCGCACGCCGACATCGCATGAGCCTGCGGCCAGCGCACGCAGCTGGGTCGATGCGTCCAGGTCGACCGGACATGCGTGCGGCTCGCGTTCGAACTCTGCCAGGCGCGGTGCGAGCCAGCGCGCGAAGCTGGGGGTGCAGCTGACGCGCAAGGCTGCCGAGCGCCGCTGGGCTGCATGGTCGACCGCCACGCGCAGCTGCTCGAGGATGCGGCCCATGTCTGCGGCCAATCGAGCACCGGTCTCGGTCAACGTGACACGCGGGCCGTGCCGGACGAACAGCGGCCCGCCCAATCGGCGTTCCAGCTCGCGCATGCGCAGGCTCATCGCGGCCTGGCTGACGCCAATCTCTTGGGCCGCGCGGGTGAAGTTCAGGTGGCGAGCACAGGCTTCGAACGCGCGCAGGGCATCGAGCGAGGGCAGGGTCGGGGCCATGCACGATTAAACCTGCTTATGGTCATCCTCATGAATCATCGTTTTGCCGTGCAGAGCGGGCGAGATCCAATGCCGGCTTGTCGCCACAGCCCGTCGTCAACCCAAGCGCCCGCCATGCCCTCAGCCCTCTGGTCCCGACGTGATTGCCTGGCCGCTGCGCTGTCGATCGGTGTCGCGCCGGGCGCGCTGGCCGCCCCCACCGCCATGACCACCACGTCACCCTTGACACTGATCGAAGCGCCCAGCAGCCTGGGTTTGCGCCCACCACGTCCCGGCCACGAGCCTGGCACCTGGAAAGCCCCGGCCGCGTTGCAAAGCGCCGGCCTGTCACGCCAGTTGAAAGCGGAGCGGGTGGTGTCACTGCCGCATCCGCGTTATGCCTTCGATGCCGAGCCTGGCACGACGGTGCGCAACGGCCATGCGATGCGCGCCTACAGCGAAGCATTGGCCGATGAGGTCCAGCACGCTTTGGCCGCCGGGCGCTTCCCGCTTGTCATCGGTGGCGATTGCAGCGTGTTGCTCGGGGCGCTGCTGGGCATGCGGCGACGTGGCCACGGCGGCTTGATCCACGTCGACGGCCACGCCGACTTCTTCCATCCGGGCAACTACAGCACGTCGGTGCCGGGCTCGGCCGCGGGTATGGACCTGGCCCTCGCAACCGGGCGCGGCGATCCGTTGTTGACGAACTGGGGTGCCGGTATGGCGCCGCTGGTCGCTGACGCCGATGTCGTGCAAGTCGGTGAGCGCGACACGGACGATCCGGCCTATGCCTTCAAGGACTACCTGGCCACCGCCATYCACCGTATGTCGATCGAGCGCTGCCTGGCGCTCGGGCCCGCGGCAGCGGCTCAGCAAGCCCTGGCGCTGGTGAAACCCGGGCGGCTGTGGCTCCACGTCGACGTGGATGTGCTGGACCAGGCGGTCATGCCCGCGGTCGATTCGCCCGGAACCCCGGGTTTCGATTTCGGGCAGCTCGGCACCCTGGTACGCGGGCTGCTGGCCTCCGGCCGCGTGGTCGGCGCCGATGTCACGATCTTCGACCCCGAGCTCGACACCGATGGCGCGATCGCGCAGCGACTCGCGGCCTGCCTGGCCGAATCCTTCGGGCGTGGGTGAGGCGAGAAGCCGGCGAGCGGCGCGTCAGGTCAGTGCCAGCGGCCGCTGTGTCGCCATGACGGCCGGTTTGGTCGGCTCGCCGAGCAATTCTTTCAACGGCTCACCCGACAGCACCTCGGTGCACAGCAGCGTGTCGGCCAGTGCGTCCAACCGCGGGCGCTGAGCGTTCAGCACATCGCGGCAAGTCGCCTGGGCTTGTTCGAGCAGGGCGCGGGCTTCGGTCAGCACGCCGGCCTGCACATCCGGGCCCAGCAGTTCTTTCGGTACGCCAGCGATGCTGAGCAGGCCGAAGGTTTCCGAGAAGCCGAGCTGGCCGACCATCTGGATCGCCAGTTCGGACGCGCGTTTCAAATCGTCCGATGCACCGGTCGACACGCTGCCCAGCACCATCAGCTCGGCTTCGCGGCCACCCAGCATCATCGCCAGCCGGCTGACCAGCTCGCTTTGCGCATACAGCGGGTCTTCGGTCTCGCGCGTCATGTAGGTCACGCCCAGGCCCGGGCCGCGCGGCTCGATCGTCACGCGCTCGACGCGGCCGGCGCCCGTCCAATGGCCGACCAGCGCGTGGCCGGCTTCGTGGAAGGCCAGGCGGTGGCGGGTCTGGTCGGTCAGCAGGTCCTTGATCGGCGACACGTCGCCGCCCAGCAGCTGGGTTTCGACGGCGCGCACCAGGTGGTCCGGCGTCACGCTCTCGGCGCCCTGTTCGGCGGCGGTCGACGCGGCCTTGTTGACGACGTTGGCGATCTCGGCCGGCGACATGCCCGAAGACATGCGTGCCAGCGCGGCGCTGTCGGCCCGGCCGTCGTGCTTGACCTTGCCGATGTAGAGATCGAACAGCGCCTCGCGCTCGGGCAGCGTCGGCTTGTTCAGCCGCACCAGCATGTCGAAGCGGCCGGGGCGGCGCAGCGCCTCGTCGATGTTGTCTTCATGATTGGTCGCGGCGACCACCACCACGTTTTCCATTGCGTCGAAGCCGTCCATCTCGACCAGCACGCGGTTGATGATGCGGTTCATTTCCGACTCGGCGCCGCCGCCCGGGCCACCCTGGGCCCGCTTGCCGATGCCGTCGACCTCGTCGATGAACAGCACGCAGGGCGCCTGCTTGCGCGCCAGCTTGAACAGCGCCTTGACCTTGGCCACACCGGCACCGTAGTAGGTGGCGGTGAAGTAAGAACCGTCGACGGCGATGAAGTGGGCTTTGCTTTCGCCGGCGAGCGCCTTGGCCAGCAGCGTCTTGCCGGTGCCGGGCGGGCCGACCAGCAGCACGCCGCGCGGCGCGGCGGCGCCCATCTTGGCGTACTGCGCCGGGTCGTGCAGGAAGGCCTTGACGCGGTTCAGCGCGGCCTTGGCTTCGTCGTTGCCGATCGCGTCGGCAAAGCGGGTTTCGGGGCGGGTGGCGATCGTCGTCGCGTTGTTGCCGGCGTTGGTCTGCAGCCGCGTCATCATCAACACGCCGCCGCCCAGCAGCAGCACGAGCATGATGGGCGGTACCGCGGATTCGATGGCGCCGAGCACCCGCTGGCTCTGCGTGCGGCCGTCGATCTCGACGCCCACCAGCGCAAAGCCGTCGGTGGCACTGCGTTCGCCGAGGCGGTCCAGCACCGTGCCAGAGCAGCCCAGCATCGAGCAGCCCGGCACACGGATGCTGGCCTTGTCGCCATTCTTCAGCGTGTAAAGCGCCAGGCCGCTCTTGCCACTGGCAAGGCCCACGGCGGCCAGCTGGCCACTGTTGGCCGCCTGGACGAAGTCGGACACCGCACGAGGCTGGCTCAGCCAGGCATCCGGGTCTTTCTCGAACTGCAACGCGGCCGGGTCCTTGCGCGACTGGGCTTCGGCGTTGGCGTGCTGCAACAGCCAGACCAGGCCGATCAGCGACAGCAGCGCGACGGCCAGGGCCAGGGTGGTGCGGGGGTGGGCACGGCCGTGCCGGAGGAACTTCTGCCAGGAATTCATGGGGCGGAGGGCAAAGGGGCCAAGGGCCGGGCCAAAGGGCGGGATGTCAGCCAGTGTGGGGGCAGCGGGCCATCGGTGGTCTGCGAATGAACGGGGAACTGAGGCCCTTATCCGGCGCAACCCCGGCGGAACCTGACGTCAACGGAGCGCCGCCAAGCGCCCCTTGTGCCCAACGCTGTGCTTTCCACCGTTGACCGACGGCGATACCTTTCTTTACCTGTTCCGGCTGGAGCACCACGGCACGGCGGGCATTCCTTCCTGGGGATGACCCGGGGCGCCGAGAAAAATTCTGTCTGGCGGGACCGAGAATTCCAGCCATGCCGCCGCCGTCATCCCTGATCGCCCAGTACCCCACCAGCTGGTATGCCGCCACGCGCACGCATGGCGAGGCCTGGCCGGTGCTCAAGGGGCGCCAGCAGGCCGACGTGGCCATCGTCGGCGGCGKTTTTGCCGGCTTGCACCTGGCGCGACTGCTGGTGGCCAAGGGGCGGCGAGTCGTGGTGCTCGAGCGGCAGCGCGTGGGTTGGGGCGCCTCGGGCCGCAACGGCGGTTTCGTCAGCCCGGGCTTTGCCGAGAGCTCGGCCGTGTTGCTGAAGCACCTGGGCGCCGACCAGGCGCGCCGGCTGTYCGCCCACAGCCAGGCCGGGGTGCACCTGGTGGAGCAGACGATCGAAGAGCTGCAGCGGCCCGATTTGCTGATGGGCCGCGGCCAGCTGACCTGCTGCCGCACCGCCCAAAGTCCGGCCTTCGCGGACGAGGTGAACGCGCTGGCGCAAGCCCTGGGTGCCCGCTTCGAGCCCTGGACTTATGAGCAGGTCCACGCCGTGCTGCAGACACACCGCTACCACGAGGCGGTACACGACCCGGACTCGTTCCAGATCCACCCGCTGAACTTCGCGCTGGCGCTGGCCAGCGACATCGCCCGCCGCAGCGGGCAAGTGTTCGAAGGCAGCGCGGTGCAGTCGATCCAGCGCGAGGGCAGCCTGTGGACCGCGCGCACCGCCAAGGGCAGCGTCGAGGCGCCCGAGCTGGTGCTGGCCGGCAATGCCGACCTGGGGCCGCTGCACGGCCAGCTGTCGCGCTCGGTGCTGCCAGTGGCCACCTACGTGGCGGTGACCGAGCCGCTGGGGCCTGGCCTGATCGACTGCCTGCGCTGGGCCGGGGCGGTGACCGACACACGGCGCGCTTGCGACTACTTCCGCGTCGTCGACGGTGACCGTCTGCTCTGGGGCGGCCGCATCACCACCGACACCCGCGAACCGCGTGGCCTGCGCAGCCTGATGCGGCGTCACATCCTGGCCGTCTTCCCGCAATTGCGCCAGCACGGCGAGGTCAAGATCGCCTTCGCCTGGCCCGGCATCATGGGCTACGCGGTGCACAAGATGCCCTTCATCGGCCAGCTGGAGCCGGGGCTGTGGATGTCTTCGGCCTATGGCGGCCACGGCGTGGGGCAGACGGCCGCCGGCGCCATCCTGCTGGCCAACGCGATCACCGAGGGTGACGACGAGTGGCGCCGCTATCAGGCCTTTCCGCTGCGCTGGGCCGGTGGCCCGATGGGGCGCGTGGCGACCCAGGCGGCCTACTGGTGGATGCAGGCGCGCGACCTCTGGGACGAGACCCGCACCCGGCCGGCTGGCGCGTTGCAGCGCATGTAGCACGCTTCGCGTGTCAGGCGGTTCACCCGACCGTCACGCATCCAGGGGACCGGCGCCTTTCTGTGCGTTTCGGTGGATCGGCGTACCATCGACCTATAACCCTGCAGATGAGTCGACTTGGACGCGCCCGAAGCTGCCCCCTTCGAGTCCAGCTTCACGCTCGACGCTGCGCTGCTGGGCGCTCGCAAGGCTGAGAACGCGCGGCGCCTTTACACCGTCCAGATCCCTGCGGTGCGCGCGGTCGGCTTCGCCATCATCTGCGTGATGTCGGCTGTGCAGCATGCGCGCAACCCCGAGGCGTTGCCGCTGTTGCCGATGTTCCTGCTGGTGGCGCTCAGCCTGTCGTACGCGGGGCTGGCCTGGGTGGCGCTGCGCATGGGCTACGGCCGCGTGCTCGGGGTGGACCTGAGCCACGCGCTGTTCCACCTCGACCTGCTGGTGTGGCTGCCCCACCTGTACTACTTCGAGCCGTCGAACCTGTTCTTCGCCTTCTTCCTRCTCGTGCGCGTGGCCGACCAGGTGGGCTTCGGCTTCCGGCGGGCGCTGTACTTCAACCATGTCATCTTCGGCACCTACGTTGCTTATTCGCTGGTGATGCTGATGGCCCGGCCGGACGTGGCGCCCTGGATGGACCGGTTGGCGATCGCCGGCACGATGTACCTGCTGGGGGCCTACCTGGCCGTCACCGGCCTGGTGATCGAGCGCCTGCGCGACCGCCTTCGCTCGGCTGTGCATGCCGCGCGCGGCCTCGTCGAGCGGCTGGAGCACGAGACCCGCACGCTGGAGATGCAGACTGTCGAGCTGGACATGGCACGCCGCCAGGCCGAGCAGGCCAACCAGGCCAAGTCGCAGTTCCTGGCGGTGGTGAGCCACGAGATCCGCACGCCGATGAACGGCATCCTCGGCACCACCGAGCTGCTGCTCGGCTCGCAGCTGTCACCTGACCAACGGCGTTATGCCAAGACCGCGCACCGTTCGGCGATGGTGCTGCTGGCGCTGATCGACGATGTGCTCGACCTGTCGCGCATCGAGGCCCGCAAGCTGGTGCTGCATCCCACCGCCGTCGACCTGCGCGCGCTCGCCATCGAGGCGGTCGACCTGATGACCGTGGCCGCGCGAGAAAAGCCGGTCAAGCTGACCTGCCAGGTGCCGCCGGATCTGCCGAGCCATCTGGAATGCGACCCGATCCGCTTGCGCCAGCTGCTGGTCAACCTGCTGCACAACGCAGTCAAGTTCACCGAGCGGGGCAACGTCTCGCTGGAGATCATCCGCCTGGGGGAGACGGGCGATACCGTGCACCTGCGCTTCGCGGTGCGCGACACGGGCATCGGCATCGCCAGTGATCAGCTGGACATGGTCTTCGAGTCCTTCACCCAGGCGGACAATTCCAGCACGCGCCGCTTCGGTGGCTCGGGCCTGGGCCTGGCGATCGTCAAGCACCTGGTCGAGCTGATGCATGGGCAGGTCGGCGTGACCAGCCGGTTGGGCGAAGGCTCGACATTCTGGTTCGACCTGAGCCTGCGCAAATCGGCCGAGCCGCCGGCGCTGGCCGAGCTGGCCCCGGTGGAGGCCGTCGCGCCCGGCATCGATATCGACGTCGACAAGGTGCCGGCCCGCGTGCTGCTGGTCGAAGACGACGCGGTCAACCAGATGGTGGTCGAGAACATGCTGGCCAAGCTGGGCTGTGTGGTCGAGGTGGTCAACAACGGGGCGGCCGCTTGCGCGGCGGTCGAGCGCAGCCGCTACGACCTGGTGTTGATGGACCTGCACATGCCGGGCATGGACGGCTACGACGCCACACAGCAGATTCGCCAGGAAGAGACGCTGCGCGGCGCCTACACGCCGATCGTGGCGTTGACGGCCGACGCCTTGGCCGGTGACCGCCAGCGCTGCATCGACGCCGGCATGGACGACTTCGTCACCAAGCCGATCAGCACCGCGCTGCTGGCCGCGGTGGTGGAGCGCTGGACCGGCCACGGCACGCCGCCGCCGACCAAGTGGTGAGAGCCTTGCAGCTCACACCGCTTCCGGCATGCCGCTGCGCAATGAGCGGGTGATGGCCACGCCGATGCGCGTAGCTTCGGTGGCGTCGGTCAGTGTCAACGGCACGGCAGGCCCGCCGGCGCAGGCGTTGACGAAGGCCTGCAGCTCACGCTCGAAGGCCTCGCCGAAGCGCTCGAAGAAATCTGCCACCGCGCGGTGGCGAACGCCCTGCGAGTCACTCAACACCACACGGTCGCGCGCGGCGCCGTGGCCGACCAGCAGCTTGCCGGTGGTGCCGATGACCTCCGTCTGCGTCTCGTGGCCGTGGGCGAAGGTGCGCGAGGCGTAGAACACGGCCCGTGCACCACCTTCGAACTCGACGATCGCCAGACCGTTGTCGACGTCGGCGTGCTGCGCGAGCCCTTCGTGCAGCGCGATCGTGCCGCTGGCGAAAGCGCGAGTGGCGCGCGGGGCGCCGAGCATCCAGCGCGCCAGGTCGATGTCGTGCACGCTGCAGTCCATGAACAGGCCGCCGGAGCTTTCGGCGAAGCGCACGAAGAAGCCGCTGTCGTCGTTCAGGTCGCAGGTCTGCGAGCGCACGAGGAACGGCCGGCCGATGTGGCCAGCGCTGACCTCGGCCATCGCGTTCGCGTAACTCGGGTCGAAGCGCCGCACAAAGCCGACCATCGCGACGCGGTCGGGGTGGCGTTGCGCCACCGCCTGCACGCGCTCGCAGTCGCCCACGCTGAGCGCCAGCGGCTTTTCGACGAAGACGTGCTTGCCGGCTTCGAGCGCGGCGATCACCTGGTCGGCGTGCAGGGCGGTGGGAGTCACCAGCACCACGGCGTCGATGTCGGGATCGTGCACGAAGGCATCGAAGTCGGCGTGCAGCCGGTCGATGCCGAAGTCGCGTCGTGCAGCTTCCAGCTCGGTCGCCACAGGGCTGCATGCAGCGACGAGCTTCGCGCCACGGATGCGCCACGCGAGGTTCTCGGCGTGGCGGCGGCCGAGCCGGCCGAGGCCGGCGATGCCGATGCGGACGGTGTTCACAGTGCCACCACCTGTCCGCTCTGCCACGACGCCGTCGCCGCATCGGCCAGCTTCTGCGCCGCCACGCCATCGGCGATGGTGGTGCGGAACGCCGCGCCCGACTGCAGGCACTCGAAGAAGTGCGCCAGTTCGAGCCGGTAGGCCTCGCGGTAGCGCTGCAGAAAGAAGTGCTCGGGCTTGTCGCCCTTCACGCCGTTCGCGTCCCACTGCTGCACCTCGGTCGGCTTGTGGTTGCCGCAGGCCAGCAGGCCTGTGCTGCCCAGCACCTCGAAGCGCTGGTCGTAGCCGTAGGCCGCGCGGCGCGAGGTGTTGATCTGGCACAGCCGGCCCTTGCGGGTGCGCAGCGTGACCGCAGCGCAGTCGATGTCGCCGATCTCGGCGATTGCCGGGTCGACCTGGCACGAGCCGGTGGCGCTGAGCCACACTGCTTCATCGCCGTCGGCGCAGAGGATCCAGCGGAAGACATCGAAGTCGTGGATCAGCATGTCGCGAAAGATGCCGCCCGAGCCTTTCAGGTACTGCGCCGGTGGCGCGCCTGGGTCGCGGCTGGTGACGACCAGCATCTCGGGGTTGCCGATCTCGCCACGCGCCAGGCGCTGCTGCGCTTCGCTGAAGGTCGGGTCGAAGCGACGCTGGAAACCGATCATGCAGGCGATGTTGGCTTCGGCCACCGCGCGTGCGCAGGCCTCGGCGCGCGGCACCGACAGGTCGACCGGCTTCTCGCAGAAGATGTGCTTGCCGGCAGCAGCGGCGCGCGTGATCAGCTCGCTGTGGGTGTCTGTGGGCGAGGCGATCGCGACGACGTCGATGGCCGGGTTGGCGAACACCGCATCGGGTGTCGACACCTCCGCGCCCAGCGCCTGCGCGAGCCGCGCGGCGTTCTCGGCCACCGGGTCGCAGACGGCGACGAGCTTGACGCCCGGCAGCGAGGCCAGGTTGTGGGCATGGATCTGGCCGATGCGGCCGGCGCCGAACAGCGCGACGTTCTTCATGAAGGCTCCGATGGGGTGGGWGTGGGGCGGGTCAGGGATGGTCCGGCTGCTCGTGCGCAGGCCGGTACTTGAGTTCGAGCTGGTAGGCCAGCGCGATGAACAGGCTTTGCGCGAGGCACATCGTGTTGGTCAGCGCACGGAAGCCGAAGGTCGAAGCCTCGTGCACCACCAGCACCGCGGCCGCTTCGGCCGCGAGCGGGCCCATGCGGCTGTCGGTGATGGCGATGATTCGCGCGCCACGCGCAGCGGCCTCGCGCGCTGCGTCAAGCGACTCTTCGGCATACGGCGCAAAGCTGGTGACGATCAGCACATCGCCACGCTTCAGGCCACGCAACTGGCCGTCCTGCATCGCGCCCAGGCCGTGCACCAACTGGATCTGCTTGTCGGTGTGCTGCAGCGCATAGGCCAGGTAGGCCGCGACCGGGAACGAGCGGCGCGAGCCGACCAGCCACACCACCGACGCTTCGGCCAGCAGGTTCACCGCATCGGTGAAGGTCGAGCTGTGCAGGTCACGCTGCAGCTCTTGCATGCCGGCGATGCTGCCGCCGATGAACTCGTGCGCGATGTCGCCGGCGGCCAGCGGGCCTTGCGCATGCTCGATCACGTCGCGGATGCGGGCCTGGTAGTTGCGCCCCGGCGCCAGCTGCTGGCGGATGCCGTCGCGGAACAGCTTCTGCATCTCGCTGTAGCCCGAGAAGCCGAAGTGTTTCGCGAAGCGGATGACGGCCGAGGGCTGCACGCCGCAGCGCTCGGCCACGTCCTGGATGCGCTCCAGGCCGAGCTGGTCCTGGTGCTTCTCGACATAACTGGCAATCAGCTTCAGCTGCTTCGACAGGCTGTCGTACTGGGCGCTCATCTGCGCCAGGAATTCGTCGGTCGCGCTGCGATCGGCGGGCGGTGCGGGCAGGTCGGTGGCCACGGGTTCGTGTTTCATCGTGGACCGGATCATATAGAAAACAGAAAAAAAATTCCACGCGTTTGTCCGTAGGAAATTTCATTTCCATCGTTCCTAGAATGTGTCCACAGGCCGGGGCTTCGAATGCACTGACGCCTGGCAACCGATCACGAAGACGACTGGAGACGACGATGACCTTCAAGACCAAGCGTGCACTGCTGAAGACCCTGGCGCTCGCCGCGCTGCTGGCCACCGGCTCGGCCCAGGCAGCCGGCCGCTACGTGCTGATCAGCCACGCGCCCGATTCCGATGCGTGGTGGAACACGATCAAGAACTCGATCAAGCAGGCCGGTGAAGACTTCGGCGTGCAGGTCGATTACCGCAACCCGCCGACAGGTGACCTGGCCGACATGGCGCGCCTGATCGAGCAGGCCGCCGCGGCTGGCTACGACGGCGTGATCACCACCATCGCCGACTACAGCGTGCTCGAAGGCGCGATCAAGAAGGTCACCGACAAGAAGATCCCGCTGATCACGATCAACTCCGGCACCACCGCTCAGAGCGAAAAGCTCGGCGCCGTGATGCACGTGGGCCAGCCCGAGTACGAGGCCGGCCGCGGCGCCGGCTACAAGGCGCAGGCGGCGGGCGTGAAGACCTTTCTGTGCGTGAACCACTACGCCACCAACCCGGCGTCGTTCGAGCGCTGCCGTGGCTTCGCCGAGATCATCGGCGCCGACTACAAGACCTCGACGCTCGACGCCGGCGACGACCCGAACGGCATCGAGGCCAAGGTCTCGGCCTACCTGCGCCAGCATCCGAAGACCGATGCCGTGCTGGCGCTCGGCCCCACCTCGGCGGCACCGACGCTGAAAGCGCTCGACAAGGCCGGCCTGAAGGGCAAGCTCTACATGGCCAGCTTCGACCTGTCCGACGAAATCTCGAAGGGCATCAAGGACGGCTCGGTCAAGTTCGGCATCGACCAGCAGCCTTACCTGCAGGGCTACATCCCCGTGGCGGTGCTGGCGACGATGAAGCAGCTGAACACGACCGACCGCGCGGTGGTGGCCGAGGCGGTGAAGAACAACCCGAAGGCCAAGGCCCGCTTCGACGAATACGGCCTCGCGCCCGTCTACGGCAAGCGCCACATCATGTCCGGCCCGGGCTTCGTGACGCAGGACAACATCGCCAAGGTCGAGAAGTACGCGGGTCAGTACCGCTGACGGCCCCAGCGGCGCCGCGCATGCTGCGTGGGCGCCGCTGCCGAATCGATTGCCATGAAACCAACTCTCGAATCCGTCCAGCGGGCGGACCCACCTGCGATGAGTGCCGTTCCTTTGAGTTCTCCCACGCCCGCGGCGGGTGCAGCCCCCGACGAGCGCATGCGCCGCGTCAGCCCGTGGCGCGCGCTGCTTGGTCGTCCTGAATTCGGCTCGCTCTCCGGCGCCGTGCTGGTGTTCGTGCTGTTCGGCCTCAGCGCCGGTGGCTCGGGCATGTTCAGCCTCGAAGGCGTGGTGAACTGGGCGACCGTGGCCGCCTTCCTGGGCGTGATCGCGGTCGGCGCCGCGCTCCTGATGATCGGCGGCGAGTTCGATCTCTCGATCGGGTCGATGATCGGCTTCGCCGGCATGATGCTGGCGATTCCCGCGCTGTACTGGGGCTGGCCGCTGTGGGCTGCCGCCGCCTTTGCGTTCGCGCTCAGCATGATGCTCGGCGCCTTCAACGGCTACCTGGTGGTGAAGACCGGGCTGCCCAGCTTCATCGTCACGCTGGCGTTCTATTTCATCCTGCGTGGCCTGTCGTTGGCGGTGTCGATCATGCTGACCGGCAAGACCATCCTCAGCGTGAACGAAGGTCAGTCGCTGCGTGACCTAGCGCAGGCCGATGTGCTGTTCGCAATGCTGTTCAGCGGCCATGTCGGTGTCGACCTGTTCAACCAGTTTGCTGCGTGGGGCTGGGTCGCTGCGCGTGACGATGGCACGGCGCTGGCCACCGGCATTCCGAAGGTCGTGGTCTGGTGGCTGGCGTTGACGCTGGCCGGTGCCTTCACGCTCGCACGTTCACGCTTCGGCAACTGGGTGCTCGCGGTCGGCGGCGATGCCAATGCGGCGAAGAACTGCGGCATCCCGGTGGCGCGGGTCAAGATCATCCTGTTCGTGTTGATGGCGGCCTGCTCGACGCTGTTCGCAGTGCTGCAGGTGGCTGACGCCGGCTCCGCCGCGGCCGACCGCGGGCTGCAGAAGGAATTCGAAGCCATCATCGCCGCGGTGATCGGTGGCTGCCTGCTGACCGGCGGCTACGGCTCGGTGATCGGTGCCTCGCTCGGTGCGCTGATCTTCGGCGTCGTGCAGATCGGCATCGGCTACACCAGCATCGACAACAACTGGTACCGCGTGTTCCTC